>NZ_JAUBTS010000012.1:45592-67707 GCF_036705105.1 Microcoleus sp. B9-D4 | reverse complement strand
ATGAAAATGCAATTAATTGTAGTCCTCTTTTAGAGGACTTTCGCTATGAGACAGGGGTTTTCAACCCCTGTCGGACTCCAAGTCAAACGAGAAATTTGATCGCAAATATGAATACTCCTCAACCTTCATTAACTAAAACCGAATTAAGAAAATCCCTCCTCAACACCCGCAAATCCCTATCAGCACAAGAATGGAGACAAAAAAGCGATCGCCTCTGCAATCACCTGCAAAACTCGCCCCTATTCACCCAAGCAAAAACAATCCTCGCCTACTTCAGTTGTCGCCAAGAACCAGATTTAAGTCTTCTATTTGTAACCCCTCGCAAATGGGGATTTCCCCGCTGTGTCGGCAAAGAGCTATCCTGGCACATCTGGCAGCCCGGAGATGCTTTACATACTGGAGCTTATGGCATACTCGAACCACTGCCGGATGCTCCTAAAATAGACCACTCAGAAGTAGATTTAATGCTCGTACCCTCAGTAGGCTGCGATGTTCGCGGCTATCGCTTGGGCTACGGCGGTGGCTATTACGATCGAATGCTCAGTTTAGCTGAGTGGGAATCAAAAGTTACGATCGGCATTATCTTTGAATTTGCCTTGCTCACCCAGCTACCAGTTGACTCCTGGGATCAACCGCTGCACGGCATTTGTACAGAAAGCGGTTGCAAAATTGCACAGCGAAAATCTTAAACGGGCATAAACAAATTAATTTTCCGCAATTATGCCTATATCCTCTTAATCTAGAATCTAGAATCTAAAATCTAAAATCTAAAATAGTATGGCCCAGCGCTACGTTCGAGTCAAAACAACACAAGGACACATCCATTACGGTTTACTGCAACTGGGCCACAGCGTTCAAGTATTTGATGCACCGCCCTGGTTAAAAGGACAACCAACCGATTTGGAACTTTCACCCGATACTTACCAAATTCTCGCCCCGTGCTCTCCCTCAAAAATTGTAGCCGTCGGCAAAAATTATGTCGATCACGCCGCCGAGATGGGAACCCCAGTACCGGAAGAACCCCTGCTGTTTTTCAAGCCTCCGAGTGCTGTCATCTCCGCAGGTGCAGCGATTCGCTATCCGCAGCAGTCGGAAAGGGTAGACTACGAGGGAGAATTGGCCCTGGTAATTGGCGAACATTGTACCAACTGCACTCCCGAACAAGCACACAGCAAAATTTGGGGCTATACCATCGCCAATGACGTAACAGCTAGAGATTTGCAAAAGCGGGACAACCAGTGGGCGAGGGCCAAAGGGTTCGATACATTTTGTCCCTTGGGGCCTTGGATTGTCCGCGAACTGAGTCCGGCTGCACAATTGCAGACTTTTGTCAATGAGAGCGATCGACCCGTACAGTCATCCCAGATCGATCGCATGGTATTTTCCCCAGACTTTCTCGTCTCCTACATCAGTCAAATAATGACCCTAATTCCCGGTGATGTGATACTGACGGGAACGCCGCAAGGAGTAGGGCCGCTACAAATAGGCGATCGAGTCCGCATCGAAATAGAAGGCATCGGCAGTCTTGAAAATACAGTAGTTATTGGTAATTAGTAATTGGTAATTGGTAATTGGTAATTATCACCAACAACTGTCAACTGCCAACTGTCAACTGTCAACTGCCAACTGCCAACTGACTAACGAACCTGCATATAAACAGCATCCGAAAGCGGAGGAATCTCTGCATAGCGTCCCAAAAGTGACTGCACGACTGCATAGACAAATGCAGCAAAAGCGCCCAAAAACACCATGTTATACAGAGTTTCCGCAATAAATGCGACTTGTAAGCCGTTAGAAAAAATCGGCAAAACCAGACCACACAGCATCAAAACAATGTCTAAAAGAATCGCCTGCATCGCATTAAAACGAATGAAGTGACTGATGTTTTCGTTTCTAACTACTCCTAAATACAAGGCAAAGAAGATAATCAAGCTAGCTAATGGCAAACTATAAATTTGCATCAATGGAGCTAGCGGTATCAACAACAGTTGCAGGACAGGAAACTGTGTAAACAGAAACCTGCCAAAGGCAAGCCCGTCAACCAACGGGAGCAAATAAGGCAAAGAAGCAAAAATCCGGTCTGGAACAGTTGTAGATCCGCGCCAAGTCATAATGAACTCTCCTGAGTCGATCGATTAACTATGAATTCCATTAAACTCAGGATAACGCAGCAGCAGGGTTTGTGTTTCGACTCTGCCGGAACTTGCTTTTCACTCAGCAGGGAGCAGCCCCAACTACCAGATGCAGGCTTTTTTATTTAATATTAGCGATCGTGAAGCCCATTTGACACTCGTACCGATCAGGCAAATTTTCCGTAGGTTTAGCAACTGGATGACCGCAGCGAAGCTCTCCACCACTCCAGCGCGGTTGGCCCGTGCGATCGGCCAGCAAACAACTTTGGCAAACACACTGAGGGGCAAGCATCTGATTTTCCATTAAAATGACTAACATTTGATACCTCCGGCAGGTTTCACACCAGTAATTTCATTGTATGTCAGGAGTTGGGGACAAACGGCTTAACCTGAACACAACGTAATATTTATATCAATGGGGCGAAATCCGTAGTACGGTATAAGATCCCCAATTCCCAATCCCAAAACTCTCAAGAGGTTGATTATTGTGACGGACTCTAACTTAGAATTCCTTTCCAAAACCGATCCGCTCATTGCCGATTTAATCGGGCAAGAGCTCCAGCGGCAGCGAGACCACCTAGAACTCATCGCCAGCGAAAACTTTACCTCCGCAGCCGTAATGGCAGCTCAAGGCTCAGTGCTGACCAATAAATACGCCGAAGGACTGCCAGCGAAACGCTACTACGGCGGCTGCGAATTTATTGACGGCATCGAGCAAATTGCGATCGATCGCGCCAAACAGCTATTTGGAGCCGCTCACGCCAACGTCCAGCCCCACTCCGGCGCTCAAGCCAACTTTGCAGTATTTTTGAGCTTGCTGGAACCCGGAGACGGAATAATGGGCATGGATTTGTCCCACGGCGGACACTTGACCCACGGTTCGCCGGTCAACGTATCCGGCAAATGGTTCAAAGCTTTTCACTACGGCGTCAGCCAAGAAACAGAACAGCTTGACTATGACGAAATTTTGGCCAGTGCCAAAGAAAACCGACCGAAACTGCTAATTTGTGGCTATTCAGCATATTCGCGAATTATCGACTTTGAGAAGTTTAGAGCGATCGCCGACGAAATCGGAGCCTACCTGCTCGCCGACATCGCCCACATCGCCGGGTTAGTCGCCACAGGGCATCACCCCAACCCCCTCCCCCACTGTCACGCAGTCACCACCACCACTCACAAAACCCTGCGGGGCCCCCGTGGCGGCTTGATTATGACTAATGACCCGGAATTAGGTAAAAAATTTGACAAAGCAGTGTTCCCCGGCACTCAAGGTGGGCCCTTAGAACACGTCATTGCGGGCAAAGCAGTAGCTTTCGGCGAAGCATTAAAGCCTGAATTTAAAACTTATTCCGGTCAAGTAATTGAAAATGCACGTGCATTAGCGGCACAGTTGCAGCAGCGGGGTTTAAAACTCGTTTCCGGTGGCACGGACAATCACTTAATGCTAGTTGATTTGCGATCGGTAAACATGACAGGTAAGCGAGCGGACCAATTAGTCAGCGGTGTGAATATTACTGCTAATAAAAATACCGTGCCTTTCGATCCGGCATCGCCCTTTGTCACCAGCGGTTTGAGACTCGGTTCGCCGGCGATGACCACCAGGGGAATGGGAACAGCAGAATTTACCGAGATTGGCAATATTATCGCCGATCGCCTGCTAAATCCAGATGATGAAAGCGTCGCAGCCGACTGCCTGCGTCGAGTAGCAGCACTGTGCGATCGCTTCCCCTTATATCCCCACTTGTACTTGAAAGTGCCGGCATTAGCTTAATTTTCCTGATCGGCAATGGGGAATTGGTAGTTGGAAGTGTACGGGTAAAAGGGTAAAAGAGCAGTAAAAGATTGAGAGTTGCCGGTAGCGATATTGACAAGTGGTTTTCACCAAAAATATCGATCGCCAATACGGTTTTTACTAAAGATATTTGTCGGGCGGGGCTGGTTTGACTAACGGTATTTGTCGGTTGCGAAAGATACCGCTCAACTGGGCCCGCTCGTCAAATATCGACTTTTTTGCTCGCGAAAGAGTCGATATTTCAAATCGTTAATTCGAGAGTTATGAATGAACAACCTGACAATTCGCCCCAGGGCAACTGCCATTGCGGCAAATCTCCGACTCCCAAACCCCCAGTCGCTCTTCAAGATGTTTCCTTGTTATAAGCCATCTGAAATGTAGTAGACTCTGCCTGACAGCCTAATTGCCCCGCACTATTTAAAATTGATTTCAGATGCCGTACCAGTATCTGTACCACATACTCGCTTTTCTGGTTTCTGCGATCGTCGTCCTCTGGAGTACACCAATAGTCAAAAAAATTGGTCTCAAAAGCGGGCGAGTCGATCGGCCAGGCGAGCGAAAAGTCCACAAGCGCCCGATGGTGCGCTTGGGAGGAGTTTCCATCTTTCTCGGCACTATCACTGCCCTCTTATTTGTCTGGCTCTCAGGAGGCTTCATCGATGCTAACGGACAAGTTCTCAATCCCAAAGACGAATACGAAATTTGGGGAGTCACCCTCGGCGGCATCGGATTCTTCCTCATCGGTTTAGCAGACGACCTATTTTCACTCTCGGCATTAAAACGCTTGCTCATGCAAATTGGCGTATCCAGCATCGTTTGGATGGCAGGCGTACAAATTGAGTTTCTGACAGTTCCCTCCTTGGGACTTACTAATATTGGCTGGCTGAGCTTGCCAATTACCGTGATTTGGCTCGTCGGCATGGCGAATGCCATCAACTGGATTGACGGTTTGGACGGTTTAGCAGCCGGAGTTTCAGGGATTGCAGCAGTTGTGATGCTGATTGTCAGTCTGGCGATGCACCAACCGGCGGCGGCCCTGATTGCAGCGGCTTTGGCTGGCGGGACATTGGGATTTCTGCGCTACAACTTCAATCCGGCTCAAATCTTTATGGGAGATGGCGGGGCTTATTTTATCGGGTTTACTCTCGCTGGAGTGGGAGTAATTGGGTTAGTTAAAACTACGGCTGTTACTTCTGTGTTGCTGCCATATTTAATTTTAGCTGTACCGATTTTAGATATGTCGGCGGTGATTCTCGATCGACTTCGCAACGGCAAGTCACCGTTTATTGCTGACAAGCGCCATCTCCACCACCGACTTCTAGAAGCCGGACTCTCCCATCGATTTGCGGTTTTATTTATTTACTCGCTGACGCTGTGGGTGGGAAGTTTAGCCCTAGCTTTTTCGCTTCCCAGCGGCGTAATTTACGCTATGGGTGCAACAAGTTTGCTGGGATATGCTAGCTGGAAAGTTTGGAGACACGCTCGATAGTTAGTTGACTGTTGACTGTTGACTGTTGACTGTTGTCATTCCCCAATTAATTCTCCAATCTAAAATCCAAAATCTAAAATCTAAAATTGAATGGTTGCTGAAATTATTTGTGTTGGCACTGAATTGCTGTTAGGCGATATTCTTAATAGCAATGCCCAGTTTTTAGCCAAAGAATTAGCGAGTCTGGGAATCCCTCACTACTATCAAACAGTGGTGGGGGACAATCCAGAACGCATCAAACAAGTGTTAGAAATTGCCGTCAGTCGATCGCAGCTTTTGCTGTTCACCGGAGGCCTGGGCCCCACACCAGACGACCTCACAGTCGAAACGATCGCCGATTTTTTTGGGGTTCCCCTCATCGAAAAGCCGGAAATTATTGCAGATATCGAATACAAATATGCTCAGCGGGGACGCACCATGAGTCCCAGCAATCGCAAACAAGCTTTAATTCCAGAAACTGCGGACATTCTGCCGAACCGCAGCGGTTCTGCACCGGGCATTATTTGGCAGCCGGTTTCTGACGTGACAGTAATGACATTTCCCGGCGTACCGGCGGAAATGCACTTGATGTGGCAAGAAACCGCCGTTCCTTACCTGAAAAATGGCGGCTGGTGCAGCGCCACTATTTACAGCCGCACATTAAAATTTTGGGGGATTGCTGAGTCGGCATTGGCCGAAAAAGTAGATAGTTTTCTGAATTTAACTAATCCTACTGTGGCTCCCTACGCCAATCACGGCGAAGTCAAACTGCGGATTTCGGCCCGCGCGGAGTCGTCCGTGGCGGCGAAAAACTTGATTGGGCCGATCGAACAACAATTGCGGCAAATTGCCGGCTTAGACTGTTACGGTGCTGATAGCGATACCCTCGCTTCGACTGTGGGCCAATTGTTGCTGGATGCGGGGCAAACTCTTAGCGTGGCTGAATCCTGCACCGGAGGAGGATTGGGGGCGATGCTGACTGGTGTTTCCGGCAGTTCTTGCTACTTTTTAGGCGGGATTATTTCTTACGACAATCGGGTTAAGGAAGGATTATTAGGTGTTAATCCGCAAGATTTAGCCGAGTTTGGGGCAGTCAGCCACCAAGTGGCAAAACAAATGGCTGCGGGAGTTCGCGCCAGCCTCAATACCGATTGGGGATTGAGCATTACAGGCATCGCCGGGCCAGGAGGCGGCACAGATGCTAAACCTGTCGGACTGGTTTATGTTGGTTTAGCGGGGTCCCACGGTGACGCACAAAGTTTTGAATACCGTTTTGGCGATGCCAGAGGCCGCGATTGGATTCGGAATCTGAGTAGCTGTACGGCGCTCGATCAGCTCCGGCGTCAATTATTGTTGGCAAAAGCTTAGAAAAAATCCTACGATTGGTCAATTGTCAACAGTCAACCGTAAACTTAAGCTTTATTTAACACTCTATACTCCGATATAATTCGGCAATTTTCCTTTTGCCTCTTGATTATCTGTAAAGATTCGTTATGATAATAAGATAGGACTGATTGGCCAATATACTGACTCTCTCCATTGCTCAAAATATCCAGCAAGCGAGAAAGCAAGTTTGACCTTTGGTTTCAAAGTCGTGCTTGCTTATTTTCAGATATTTAGCCGTCGGTTTAGCAATCTAGACTATAAAAAAAGGAGCTATCCGTTCAATGGAAGACATTGAAAAGGTGCTGGAACAAATTAAAGAATGGGTTCGCAAGCTGATAGAAGGACTGCTGAGTCCCGATCCTGAACCGGAACTCGAACCGATTCGTATTCCTGTCAACCAACCGAGGAATCGCAGGTAGTCGGGACTGCATTAGAAGTTTGAGGTTTAAGGTTTGAGGTTTGAGGTGGCAGACTGGTTGTAAATCCCATGTCAAAACTCTCATAATTTTTGTTGCGCTGGAAATTTTAAAATTGTTAAATATCCTGGTACTTCACGGCCCTAATCTGAATCTATTGGGTCAGCGAGAACCTGGAGTTTATGGTTCTGCGACTTTAAATGATATCAACAAGTTGCTAGAACGAGAAGCGCAAGCCCTCCAGGTGCAAGTCTCAATTCAGCAGTCGAATCATGAAGGGGTGTTGGTGGATGCAATTCACTCGATGTTAGGGCAGCACCAAGGCTTATTGATTAATGCTGGAGCTTATACTCATACGAGTGTGGCAATTAGAGACGCGATCGCCGCGGTGAATATCCCTGCGGTAGAAGTTCATCTGAGCAATATTTACCGGCGGGAAGCTTTTCGGCATCACTCGTTTATCGCCGCGGTGGCGATCGGGCAAATCAGCGGTTTTGGCTCAGAAAGTTATCGGCTGGGGCTGCAAGCTCTAGTTAGTTACCTGATTAAAAATTAGAAATTTACCGATTGTAGCGATCGGATGAGGGCAGGTTTTAGATGGAAAACCAGCCCTTATATGTTTGGATTTAATTCCAATTAATCACAAGACTTTGGCAAAAAAGGATACCAGAAAAAATTATAAATTATAAATTACCAATTACTAACAACTTGAGTTAAATTCAAATGCGGCATTCCCTGTTGAGCAAGTTTCAAGGAACCATTCTGGGGGCAGTTTTAGGAGACTCTATAGGTGTGCAATACCAGAGGCAACTCGTGGGTATTCCCGCCCAAACAGAAGACTTGCAGCCGATTTTACAACTGACGAAACACCAACAAGTGACCCTAAGAGGGGCAAGATTGGCGTTGAATTCTGTCAACAGTAAAATCCCAAGTGGCAAAGACTCATCCGCCTCTGGGAGACTTGCGGTAGCCTGTGCTCAAAGTTTAATTCGGTGTAGGGGTTTAGATTTAAAAGATTGGCGCGATACTTGGGAAGCATTTGCCAAGTCGGAAATCTACCATCCGCCAAGCACTGAGCTTGAAAGCATCCTCAACCCTTGTGAAGCTGCGGTTGCGGCGCTGCCTGCGGCCATGTTTTTTCACGAAAATAAAGCCAAACTGCGAGAAAAAATCATGCTGGCGATAGAGGTTTGGCCCAAGGAAAACCAGCCAGAATGGGAAACAGCAATTTTAGCAGTAGAATATACGATCGCCCGATCTCTCAAAGAAAGACTTGACCCCGCGACAGCGATCGAGCAAACACTTGCCTACCTGAAAACAGATAATGCCTTAACAGAGCTGCTGCTGCAAGTGCAAATACTACTAGAAAAGGGAGCCGATTTAGAAACAGCCGCCACTCATCTGTGCAAAAGCGCCACAGCTTTGCGAGAAAGACAGGGCGAAGGTGAAAAAAAATTACAAACCGAGTTAATTGTCAACCCTAGAAATTTCATTCCCATTGCCTTAGCTTTCTACTGCTTTTTGAACACCCCAGAAGACTTACGCTTGTCAGTGGTGCGTGCTGCCCGCTGTGGTATAGCCGGACAAATAACCTGCGCTTTGACAGGAGCTTTGTCTGGAGCCTATAACGGCGTTGCTGGGATTCCTGTAGAATGGCGACAGGTATCTTCGGCTGAGGTTAATTCGCTGCAGCTAGCTGAGGGCCGAGAACCCTCGCTCTGGGGAACTGGCAGCGATGTAAAAATTGTAGAGTTAGCAAATAACCTGTTTGCTGTTTGGGCAGGAGTTTACAGCCCAGATGCCGGACTGGATTCCGCAGCGCTAGCCCGATCGGTGGCGGCACCTTATGTCATTAGACCTCGTAAAATATAAAGTTTGGAGCTTTTAACAGGGAGGGGAAAGGATAAATTAGCAATGAGAAATTAGCAATTAACAAGTCAAAAACGAAAGCCGAAGGAGAGCGACAATTAAAGATTAAAAAGTAAAAAATTAAATAGGACGGACGTGCTTGCCCCAAAAAAGCAGGTTTTTACGAGAATATGGGGTTAGCCAACGAAGAATCTACCGATAAACCGGGTTTTTAGCCCTCGCGCGCGAGTTCTGTTCAAGATGGACAAGGGAAGGAAATAAGCTTCTTGCGTTGTGGGCCACAGTCAAGAAACCCAACTGCTGGCGATAGTTAGGCAAAGTAGCCTGGGGCGTTGAATATAGAGCCACGCTAGTTCGGATAAACTCAATCAAGATGCACAGTCAGAAATTCTGACAAAGCTGCTGGATAACAGTGATATATCTTCGACACAAATGAATACGCTCTCCTCATTGATGCGGCAGATTGAGCAGCTAGGGGCTGCGCGCTCACTGCGCCAACACATTGCTAAAGTGCAAAATGGCGACAGCAAAGCAGATACCGAGCGCACTAGCGGGCCTCTCCTGAGCCGTTTGTCGCGCCAGAAATGGCTTCTTCCCGAGACTTTTACTACTAAATTTACAAGTAAAACCTCCAAATCAAGCCTCAAAAATCAAGCTCGTTCCCCTATGTTGGCGCTGGTAGCGGTAGTTTCCCTAAGCAGCACTCTGGGCCACCGCTTCTACAACCAGCCGAAACTGGATGTGGGGACGAAAGCTCCTCAGACGATTAAGGCTCCTGCTACTGCTAGCATCCCCGATTACAAAACTACTGAAGAACAGCGGAAAGCAGCGCGGATAGGGGCTGTAGCGATATTAATGCTGGATTCGGCGGTCGATCGACAAATTTATCAAGAATTGCAACAATTTTTGCAGCAGGGAAGCGAGCTACGGGAGGCGGTAGGCCCGTTTCCGTTTGCGAGTCCCTCGGTGCTCTCAAATGCCGCTCAGGTTTACTTGCGGGGCTGTCCTGAGTGGGAGTGGCGATCTATTGTGGCGCAAGCAGGTGACAAAAGTGCAACTTCCGAGCGATTGAGTTTGGATTCCCCGGCAATTGCTGCGGCAACAGATAACAAGTCTCAGCAAGATGCTATCGCTCAACTGCAAGCTTACAGCCGATCGATCCGGGCAGCCGACTTTCAAAGCCTGACAGACAGTATTTCCTCTGCTCGCCAGCGGTATCTCAATGCTGTGGAGGCGCTGGAAAAACCGTCGGTTTCCGGGCTCCCCCAGATATACGATACTTCGCTGTTTGATTTGTCGGAGGCAGCTTGGCAGAAAACCCAAACCGGTATGAGTCGGGCGGCAAAAAGGATGGTGGCTCAAGGTATCCCGCAGGGGTTGCCAAAAGAAATTTTGAAAGAAGCCGTGAAGCTGCAAGTGGCAGATGAAGTGCCGTTAGAGTCCCAAGCTTTGGCGGTGGAGGGTTTAACAGCGATTTTGCAGCCAAATCTGGTGAGAGATCGCGAGGAAACCAAACAGCTAGCTGAATTAGCGGCGCAAAAGGTGAAACCGGTGATGATCGCAGTAGATCAGGGCGAGATAATTGTTGCCCAAGGACAAGAGATCTCGCAGCAAGATTTCGTGTTGCTGGACTATTTTGGTTTAAGCCGGCGGGGGGTGAATTGGCTGGGGCTGACGGGTTTTGTTTGTTTAGTGGCGGGGGCAATTGCGATCGTACTGCTGGTGGAAAGGCACTACCGCTTGCGCCGCAGAGATCATTTGCTATTGCTGCTGCTGACTTTGAGCGCGCCAGTGCTGGTGAGTTTGGGGCTGCCTTGGACGAGTTTGCCCGCGATCGGGATTTTAGCGGGCGGCTTCTACGGTTCGGCAGTGGGAGTGACTGTGGTGGGGCTGCTGTCGGCGCTGCTGCCCGTTGGCTTAAATGTGGACTTGATTCATTTGGTGGCTAGCGGGGCGGGGGGATTGTTGGGCGCTTTTATGGCCGGGCGGCTGCGATCGCGCGAGGAATTGGCTCTTTTGGGCGTGGCTGTCGGCTTGGCTCAGGGCACCGTTTATCTGGTGGGGACTTTGATTGCCAGCGCGGCTGCCGGTGCAATTTGGTACGTCGTACTGGGTACGGTGGGGGCGCAAAGTTTGGCCGGTTTGGCTTGGAGCGTTGTGGCGATCGGCATCAGCCCTTATTTGGAACACGTTTTTGACTTGATTACGCCGATTCGGCTGGCGGAACTTGCCAATCCCAACCGCCCGCTGTTGAAGAAATTGGCTGCCGAGGCTCCGGGGACTTTTCAGCACACACTGTTTGTGGCGAGTTTGGCGGAGGCTGCAGCCCGGGAACTCGGCTGCAATGTTGAGCTGGTCAGAACTGGGACATTATACCACGATATTGGAAAAATGCACGATCCGTTGGGATTTTGTGAAAATCAAATGGGTGGGGGCAACAAACACGATGAAATTAATGACCCTTGGGCGAGCGCGGAGATTATTAAAAAGCACGTTACCGAGGGGTTGGTGATGGCGCGGAAGCATCGATTGCCGAAGGCAATTCAGGCGTTTATTCCCGAACACCAAGGTACAATGTTAATTGCTTACTTCTACCACCAAGCGCAGCAAATTGCTGCAAAAGAAATAGAAGATTTAAAGATGGTTTTGCCAGATGCGGATAATTCAAAGTTAACAATCGCAAGTCGCCAAGTGAGGGAGGAGGATTTTCGCTACGATGGGCCGATTCCACAGTCGCGGGAAACCGGGATTTTGATGCTGGCGGATTCTTGCGAGGCTGCTTTGCGCTCGCTCAAGGATGCTACTCATGAAGAGGCTTTGAATATGGTTAATAAGATTTTGAGGGCTCGCTGGCAGGATAATCAGTTGATTGATTCGGATTTAACGCGGGAGGATATGTCTCTAATTGCGGAGATTTTTGTGCGGGTTTGGGAACAGTTCAATCACAAGCGGATTGCTTACCCTAGTGCAGTTTTCACTCCCAGGTAGGCGAAAATTTTTAGTTAGGAAAAATCAGTTCGCATTTCAGTTGTGAATGAGATTTCATTGCGATTTGCCCCGCAAACCGCTATGCACTTCAGGGGAGCATCTCAATGAAAGCAGCTAAGCTAGAAATAGGAGTTTTGAGGCAGGAGGCAGGAGGCAGGAGGCAGGAGGAAAGAGAAAGAAGGAAGGAGCCAGAAGAAGTGTTTTTACAAATATGAGATGCTCCCCACTTCAGGATTGTCGCTGACAATTACCACAGTTTGTTTGATTCCTCAAAATTCCGAAGAGTCGATATCTCTTTCGCCGGCTAGGTGCGATCGCAATTTTTGCCAGTCTGGGGCATCGAGCGCATTTGCAAAAGCGATGATAGTATCTACAACCCCAGCGCGGTCAACAATCCAGCGGATTTCTGGCCGTTCCTACATCACAAATAAATTTTGTGACTTGTGAGTTCAAAAGATTTTAATTTTTCACCGCAGATGAACGCGGATAAACGCAGATTTTTTATATTGATTCTATCCTTTGACTCCCGCAGCAGTTTCTGTTGGCACAATGTATTTTTGCAAGACCAAAAATAGTCCCAAAACTGGAACAATAGAAATAATAGAACCCGCCGCCACCAAACGCCAATCCAAAGAAAATGTCCCGGCTAAATTGGCTACCCCTAAAGGTAAAGTGTAATATTCCGGCCTGTCTAAAACTAGCAGTGGCCACAGAAAGTCGCTCCAAGAACCGATAAATACGAAAATTCCTAAAGTGACTAAAGCTGGCTTAATTGCCGGAATCATGACGTGCCACCAAATGCCTAATTCGCTGCAGCCGTCAATGCGGGCGGCTTCTTCTAGTTCTTTGGGAACTGCTAGGAATGCTTGTCGTAATAAAAATATGCCGAAGGCTGAGGCTAGTCCGGGAAAGATTACGCCTAAATAACTATTTTTTAGTCCGAGTTGTACTGTCAATATGTATAGGGGAATCATGACTATTTGGAAGGGAATCATGATTGTGGAAATGATTGTGATTAAGATGGCTTCGCGGCCGCGAAATTTTAGTCGGGCTAAGGGGTAAGCGGCGAGGGCGCAAAAGAGGACGTTGATGCTAACTGTGAGGCCAGCAATTAGGGTGCTGTTGAACAGGTAGCGGCCGAAGGGGTTGGTTTGCCAAACTTTGATGAAGTTTTCGAGGGTTGGCTGTTGTGGCCACAGTTGCGGGGGAAATTGAAAGATGTTTTCGTTGGGGGATTTGAGGGAGGTACTGAGCAGCCACAGCAAGGGAAACAGCATTAAAAGTGCGATCGCGCTCATGAGGCTGTACGTCCACAGGGTGCTCCACGGCGATGGAGTGTGGTTTGGGGAATTTGATTTTTTAGTTTTGAGATTGTTCATTGTTGGGATATGATGATAAGTCCTTGCTTCGTGAGAAGCCTTGTTGTCCATAAGGGGATTATTGCCATGAAACCGTTTATTTACGAAACTATGTACATTCTGCGCCCTGATTTGGGTGAAGAAATGACAGACCAGGCGATCGCTAAATATCAAACTATTTTGCGCGATCAAGGTGCTGAAAACATCGAAACTCAGCACCGCGGCAAGCGCCGTTTGGCTTACGAAATCGGCAAGCACCGGGACGGAGTATACGTTCAAATGAACTATACAGCTCCGGGCGCTGCAATTTTTACCCTGGAGCGCGCGATGCGTCTGAGCGAAGAAGTGATTCGCTATTTGACTATCAAGCAAGATGTGCCCGATGCACCTGAAGCGGAAGCGGAAGCTGAAGTCGCCGAGTAGCGATCGTGTCAACTTAAGGTCTTCTTTAGTACCAGTCTACTGTTTGACGATTAGGGCCGCTTATTCCTCGGCCCCGGCACGCCTTTCTTAAGGGCTACGCTGTACACACCACTTGAAAAACTAACGTCAGAGCCTTTCGCTCCCCCTGGCATCCTCCTGAAAAAGAGGCTAGGGGGAGCTCTGGAATTGTGGGTACAGCATAGTTTTTTAAGGGCGGGGCTTGATGTTAATTGAAATTATAGGTGAATGGGCGATTGTTTTTCTAGGGGAGGACGATCGCTCTTTTTTGTGGGGAGGCTGCTGGGACTTAATCTATTTTTATTAACAAAAAAAGCTCGCTTTTTTAGGATGGCGAGGGCGGTTCACTTTGGCTCAACTCTATTATCTAGTTGACTACAAAAAACTTGAGCATAGCTGCTTAATCATTGTAAATCTAATTGTGATTCGCTACTTATTAAATTTACTGTTAACTAAGGCAAATTCGACTTTCTTGAGAGGCAAAATTCTGCATCTATAACTCTGAACCAAACTATAAAGTTATTTTGGCCCTTGGCAATTAGGTAGCCGCTAAAATATGGCTCTTAGAACAGGAATAAGCTGTGTTGCATCTAGATTGCCTATGGTATTAGAGAGGGAGAGGGGGAGAAGAGGAGAGGGGGAGAGGATTTGACGATTTTTGAGCGGGACTCGAAATATACAATTTAAATGCACAACAGCTTATTGTCAAATTTTGCCAACTGCTGCTTGGGGTTGGGACTGAATCCACGAGCCAAAGCTCGATCGCACTCCCTGCACCCTCGATCGAGATTCTCGCCCCATAGCCCAATTGTAAAGTTTTGTGACAATTTTTATTTGGTAGCTTTAGATACAGAATTGTCTGTTATAGTGATAGAAGAGAAGAAAAAACAAGCCCAACATTAATCTAAAGAATACGGAGGAACCGCATATGTCTACCGAAAATCAAGCTCGCTCTCTGATGATGCGCCACCACCAACTGGTGAAGAACCGCCAGCAATCCATGCTCAACCGCACCGCCACCGAAGTCGGGATGGAAGATACGCACTACTGGGGTCACATTCAAGGCAAACCGCAGCCCAGCTTTCAAGCCAGTTACGATCGCAGCAACGCCACTATGAGCTAGGCCAAGCTCAATTTCGACAATTGTCTACGAAGTTATTACCTATAATTTGGAGAAATCAGTTATGTCAACTCAAGAACAAGCCCGCAACCTGATGATGCGCCATCAACACGTCGTTAAAAACCGTCAGGAATCCATGCTGAGCCGTGTGGCTGCTGAAGTGGGTTTAGATGCTGGTTCTCCAGCTAATATCGATCGCAAATAACCCCTTTTTTCAACGGTGAGATAGTTAAATCGAGTTTGTTGTTTGCCAGCTAAAAATTAATAATGTCAATTACAAAACCGTCGCGACTTCTTCTTGAGTTCTAACTCTAGATTGGAAGCCGCGATTAGTTTTATGGGGTTGGTTAAAGACAAAAAGTGAGTCACAGCCTCCCTGAACAGCATTTCCACGCCTGGGAAGCAGAAAACGAGCAAACCCTTACAAAATAAGTTGTTCGCAATCTAAAATCTAAAATCTAAAATCTAAAATGATATAATCCCCTTTCAGCAGATTGAAGGCTACTAGGGAGGTCATCATGTCGGACTGGAAAGAAATTGACGGCGGAGTTACAGCACCCAGAGGGTATAGAGCATCGGGAATTACAGCGGGTTTGAAGCCTTCAGGCTTGCCAGATTTAAGTTTAATTTTGTCAGAGGTGGATGCCATCGCCGCCGGAGTCTTCACAACCTCCACTGTCCGGGCCGCTTGTGTGGACTACTGCCGCCAGCGTTTGCAAGCTAAACCCAGCGCGAAAGCAATTTTGTGCAATGCCGGACAAGCTAATGCTGCTACTGGCGAGCAAGGTTGGGCAGATGCCCTCGAAAGTGCCAAATTGTTGGGAGAAGCGCTGAATATTCCTCCAGAATCTATTCTTTTGGCCTCCACGGGCGTCATCGGACAGCGGATAAAAATGGAGCCGCTGAGGGCTGGAATTCCGCGATTAGTTGCTGAGGCATCGGAAACAGGTTCCGATGCGGCGGCTAAGGCTATTTGTACGACTGATTTAGTGCCGAAAACGATCGCTCTGGAAACCATGTTTGGCGATCGACCAGTCCGCATCGGCGGCATTTGCAAAGGTTCGGGAATGATTCATCCGAATATGGCAACAATGCTGGCATTTGTAACTTGCGATGCAGCAGTATCGTCGCATTTGTGGCAAGAAATGGTGAGTCGGGCGGCTAACAGAAGTTTCAATCAAATTACTGTTGACGGCGATACCAGTACCAACGACTCGCTAATTGCTTTGGCGAATGGTCAATCCCGCACACCGGCAATTACGGAAATGGGAGCAGATGCTGAAAAATTAGAGGCGATGCTGACAGAAGTTTGCGTGCATTTAGCAAAGGCGATCGCCCGTGACGGCGAAGGTGCAACTTGTTTGGTGGAAGTGCAAGTTAGTGGCGCGCTGGATGAAGTTTCTGCGAGTAAAATTGCCAAAACAATTGTCGGTTCTTCTTTGGTGAAAGCTGCGATTTTCGGACGCGATCCGAATTGGGGCAGAATTGCGGCGGCGGCTGGGCGCGCTGGTGTCGCTTTCGAGCAAGAGAATTTGCGGATTCAATTGGGGGATTTTTTGATGATGGAAAACGGACAACCTAAAGAGTTCGATCGCGCTGCAGCAAGTAATTATATGAAAGCGGCTGCGGAGGGAGAATATTTGAAGGCTGATACGGTTTTAATTCAGGTTAGTGTCGGGAATGGCAGCGGTTTTGCGAAAGCTTGGGGATGCGATTTGAGTTACGACTACGTGAAGATTAATGCCGAGTATACGACTTAAATAAGTCCAGGCGGTTACAAGTCCGGGCGGTTAGAAACCGCGCCTACACAAACAAAACCAGACGAGAGAAAGTTGAAGGCAAATTTCACAAATTTAAACTCAACTTCCCCCCGTGGGGCAGGGCTGTTTCATTCTCTTGTAGGGGCAAACCCCCCGTGGGGCAGGGCTGTTTCATTCTCTTGTAGGGGCAAACCCCCCGTGGTTGCCCCGATCGCTGAAATGCCCAATTTATAGTGTCTGGGCCTGGGCGGGCACGGGGAGTAGGGGTCGCACCGCCCCTACAAAATCTTGGTTTTTCGCTCGAATGAAACCGCCCTGCCCCGTGGGGGGAAATTAAAAAATCTGAAACCTTTACTCACCGAGTTAATCTCAGCTTTTTTGCTCCTCATTTTAAAATCGCTGAAGCCCTTACCAAGATAAGCTTTTTAGGAGTTTAACAAAAGAGCGCTAAAAATCTTATTCAGACTAAGTTTCAAGACTTTTTAAGCTTATTATTAATAAGTCTAATATCAAGTTTGAAAACACGCCCTAACCAAAACTATCGGAGACAAACACATAGCCGCCGCCATATCCAACATTATCATCCACTAATATTAAGCCCTCGTTACCCTGCGGATCGCCACTCTGAGCAAGCCCATAATTCACCACGCGCAACAACCGCTGCGGCGTAAACGATTCCAATTCCACAAAATTGCCGGCTTCCAGCCATGCTAGTTCTTCTGCTGTTAAACCTTGCCTTACAGCGTCGGGTAATTGACGGGCGGTTTGTGCGACTGTTTGAGATTGTTGTACAAACATATCGCGGTTTGCTAAGATTTGACGGGGAGAAATTCCCAAATCAAAAATCGTCACTGCTTGATTCGCAAACCACTCTGGACTCGTTCGTAATTGATGCACTAAACCAACTCCAGCAGGACTCGCATTGTGTAGTGCATAGACTTTTAAATCGGCATTACGACGCAGCATTTCGATTACGGTGTTGAAGATGCTTTGGGGATAGCCACTCATACTAAGAATGGCGCAGTTGTTTTCAAAATGGACGTTGTTGGCAATTAGGAATTGAGCTATTTCGTCGCTGTCACAGATAATGGCGCGATCGAAGCTGTAGCCGCTGACTTCGCGATCGATGGTTGCGGGCAAAGCCTCTTGACGAGCAGCAGGGAGCAGTTTTTCTAATGTGCCGTTTACTGTTTGCCAGTCTCGCAGCCATTTATCGCTCTGCGCTTGATTAACGAGAAATATTTCACCCGTTATCTGTGGGCGTTTTTTTTGTGAAATGCCGAGCCCGTAGGACAATAGCCCTAGTGTAATAGCTACGATGTATCCTGAAGAATAATCAAATATTAGGCTTCCTGAAATGCCCAGCACTAAAATAATTACCCCTAAAATCTGGAGATTTTTAGCATTATTTCTTCTGCCGCGAATACCTTGAGCAGGAGATTTGCTGTAGTGGAACAATAGCCATATCCAAATCAAATTGTAGAGAGCGAAGGGAATAACAACTGCGAATTGTGACGGAAAAATAGCAGAAGCCCAGTTAATGCCGAAGATGCCCATAAATACGCTATAAAAGAAGTAGAGAAAAATCCAACTGGTTTCTGGCGCGCGAGATTTAAGCTTTTGGTCAATAAAATAAAAAAACTGTTTGTGCGTAAAAAACAACATATTTTGGCTGGAAATATTTTCGATCGCATTTTTGAAAAAGGGATCGGTGAATGCCAACTTTTTATCAGTGACGGTAGTCGGTTCAAAGACAAACGGATGGTTGCACTGTTTACAGCGACCTGAGTTGCTTGTACGATCGCTCAAAATGTTGTCTGTTTGACACTGGACGCATTTCATTCCCATTTCGGTTACTCCTGATTGATTTAATGGATTTATATCGTTGACGGTTGTTTTGGAAGGATTTTACCGCAGAGGCCGCAGAGGACGCAGAGGAAGAGAAGAGAGATAACTTCGTTACAACTGATATCTTGCACCATTGTCAGCAACAGGCTTTTCGGCCTGTTCCACAAGAGAATTTATTTATTGTGGAACAGGCCGAAAAGCCTGTTCTTGAGAATGGTGTAACATCTCAGGTTTAAAATACTTGCCCGTTTAACAAGATAGAATAGTCTTCTCGCTGTCGAATTAATCGATCGCCCTTAGCATCAATCAACACCTCAGCAGGGCGGGGGCGGTGCAGAAAATGCGACGACATCGCATAGCCGTAAGCCCCGCTATCCAAAATCGCGATCGCATCTCCAATTTTGAGTTTCGGTAGCCAGCAGTTGCGCCCCAAATAATCCCGCGAATAAGTCGTGTTGCCGCAAATATCCGTTTCATGTCGCGATACATCGTCGGTTTCCCAAGTTGCGATCGCCCGATAGCCCCCGTGCACCGCAGGCACCGATAGATTTGATACAGTCGTATCCACACCGACAATTTGCCTCACGCCCAACCACTTCACCGACACAATTTTCGCAAGCAAAACGCCACAACCTGCGATCGCCGATCGTCCCGGTTCAATCACCAACTCGATCGGGCGAGATAGCGCACTCAATCGTTCAGTAATCGCCGCACCAAACTCCCGCCAGTCAAACACCGCACCGCCTCGATAGGGATAGCCAAAACCACCGCCAAAATCAAGGGTTCGCCAATCGGGCAACTGTTGGGCGATCGCAATTAGGCGATCAATCGCCTGCGTAAAAGCACTCGTGGCGTTAGTTCCAGTCCCCCGATAAAAATGCAATCCAGTAATCCTCAACCCCTGCTGCTGCGCGATTTCGTTGGCTTTCTCGAATTCGGCGGGACGCACTCCAATGCGACTGTCTCCCGTCAATTCCGGTGAGTTGAGACGCAGTCCAATTTCGGCACGGATCGATCGCGCTTGACTCCCGGAATATTCGCAAAAATCTTGGAGTTGCGACAGACTATCGAAGTTAAATCGATCGATCTTCCACTCGATCAATTGCTGAATATCCGCCCTGTTGAGGTTACTGCCGGTGTAGACGATGCGATCGCTCGTAAAACCAGCTTTCAGTCCCAAAAAAACATCCCCCGGTGTATTCGCGTGCAGCCCCCAACCCGCTTGCTGAATCAGTTGCAACAGAGCAATATTGCCATTGGTGACAGTAGCAAAATGAAACTGAACGCGGGGATAGTCGATCGATCGCGTAATATGCTCAAGAGTCTGACGGAGGATATCGGCCTGATACACATATAAGGGCGAACCATAAGTTGACAAAAGTCGCTTGGCTAATGCTTCCGAGAACGGCGGCGAATGTATTTTGGTTTCATTCTGTAGCAAAGATTCAGTCATAAGGAAGAAGTTCGGCAACGAGGAATGTACGGGATTTAACGGATGTAACGGGTTATATCAAGTCCGATGGATCTGTCTGATATAATTCCATATCTTGTAGGGGCGGGTTCACCAGTATTCTCAACTTCAAAGCCAACAAATTTATAAACCCGCCCCGCCCATATCAACAGTCAACAGTTAACAGTCAACAGTCAACAGTCAACCTCCTTCGATATTTCCAAATGTGCTGCCCGATCGGCGGTGGCAACCAAAACACATGATCGAGCGATCGCTTAACCGGAATTTCGCCTAAAACCTCGGTTCGCCATGCCTGCCACATCAGCAGCAACCAGAGATTATTGCCAATATAGCGATCGCGCATGGCAACTCCGAGTTGTCCCGATAACATCGAGTCGGCCAAATGGGGCTGCCAGCAATTTTGCGATCGCAACAGATTCGGATTCAGCCGATCGCCGATCGCAGCCCAAAACTCCCGGTAATACCAAACCTTCAACGGCACACCCATCCCGCGCTTTTCCCGCCAGACAATTTCCGGCGGCAACCAGCGTTCGGAGGCTTTTTTGAGGATGTATTTTTCGCACGCACCTTGCAGTAGCAGCTCTCCTGGCAGTTGAAACGTCCATGCTGTGAGGTCGGGGTCGCAGAAGGGCGATCGCACCCACAAACCGCAAGCAAACGCCAATGCCGTTGCCCTCGGCTGAATATTTTGGGCACCTTTGAGCATCAGCGAAGCGCGCCGCAGCCTTGCTAGCAGGGAAGGACAGGTTTCGGGATCGATCGCGTCTTCCAGGTAAACGCTCAAATCGTGAGACTGGATGCGATCGAGCATTTCGGGCGAAAAAATCTGTTTTTCATAACCATAAAATCGCTGAAATGTCCGCAAATACTGCTGTTCAAAGGTTTCTTTTCCGGCAGGATGTTCTGCACTGTAAACTCCGTGTGCAATCAAAGGCTTGTTTGTCCATCCGGCAAATAGCTGATCGCCATTCTCGCCATTGAATACAACTCGCACGTCTTGCGCCGCCGCCTGTTTGAGCAAAAACAGCGGGGCTGTTGTGCCGTCTCCATAGGGTAAATCGAGGGCTTTGGCGGTTGGCCCGATCGCCTGCAACACTGCATCGCCCGTCGCCGCCACCCGAATCAGCGGAATCTGAAAAAAGTCCGCCACCTGTTGGGCGTAGGGCAATTCGGAATAGGCTTCGACACCAAAATCGAGGGCATAGGCGCGCACTTGCAAGCCTGCTTTCACTAGCAGCGCCGTCACCAGGGAAGAATCGATGCCACCGGAGAGTAAAACGCCCACGGGTTCGTCGATCGGCAAATCGGCCACTTGTCGATCGATCGCCTGTTGCAACAGCCCTTGCAATTGTGCGATCGCCTCATCCTCACGGCGCAGTAGTTGGGGCGCTTCTTGCCAAGCTGAAGGCAGCGATCTCACTTTCGGCAGATCCTTAATATCGGCAATTTCCCAAATTATCTCGGTTCCGGCTGCTACGGATGCAATTTGCTCGATCGGCGTTAACGGCGTGGGCACGTAGGAAAAGCAAGCATAACTGTGTAGGGCGATCGGGCTAATTTGAGGGGAAGCAATCAGCGGTAGCAGCAATTGCAGGCGCGTCGCAAACCAAATCGTTTCTCCCAACTGCATCCAATAAAGCGGCACTCGCCCAAACGGATCGCGCCCCAGCCGTAGTTGTTGGGCTTCTACCGCCGCCCAAGCATCTCCCGGAAAATCCGTCGCCCGATCGCGCCCGCAAGCATTCAGCGTCACTAGATCGCCCGCGAGGACTGATGCAGAGGCGATCGCCCATTCTGATAATTTGCCCTGTCGGATGAAGTAGTCAGGCACTAAACGGCTGAGAGTTTTTGTGTGCTCGCCCTCTCCCCAATAGCCTATGAAATGTGAAGGTTTGCCGATCGCACCCATTAGATGTCTCCAATAATTATTGTGGAACAGGCCGGAAAGCCTGTTCAAAACAGGCTTTTTTGGATAAGTCTATTTAGATATCTCCAATAATTATTGTGGAACAGGCCGGAAAGCCTGTTCAAAACAGGCTTTTTTGGATAAGTCTATTTAGATATCT
>NZ_JAUBTS010000012.1:0-45492 GCF_036705105.1 Microcoleus sp. B9-D4 | reverse complement strand
CCAATAATTATTGTGGAACAGGCCGGAAAGCCTGTTCAAAACAGGCTTTTTTGGATAAGTCTATTTATTTCACCGTGAAAGGTTCACGGCTGATGACGCGCCCATCCAGGGACATCCGAACTTCCCATTTGCCGGGGGCGGCAGCAGATCCGAGATCGTAAAAGCAGTGGGTATTCCAAACCGCAGTATTGATCGTGCTAGTTTGATACCTGCCCTGATGAACAATGTCACCGCTGGGATTAATCCAATCGCATTGCAGAGACAACTGATTGCCGATCAGAGCATTTTTCAACGTCACCTGGTAGTAGATGCGGGGGTTGATTTGACGGTTGACTTGAGTGAGGCTGTCACCGCCCTTTTGAGATAGGGCAATCCTGTCTTCTCCTCCCACAACTTGAGCAGTTTTTTGTTGCTGATTTTGCCCGAACAGTACACCTATACCGATCGCAGAAATGACAACGGCTGTCGAGGCGATCGCGATCCAGCGGTTGCGTCGCTGCTGTTTTTCTAGGGCTTCGCGGCGGCGCATTTGGGCGATCGCATCTTCTAAAAGCTCATCAGGAAGATTCAACTCCCGTAAAATTTCTCTTACCTGATCTGGGGCCAATTCTAACTCGCGCCGCTGCGATAACTTGTCGATTTCAGCGACTACCTGTGCTAACTGAGTTTGAGTGAGTCGAGTTTCCATAGAGTTCACCATTAGTATCGGTAAAGTTCTTTCCGACTAGAAATTAAATATAGCAACCATCTCTCTCTTTTCTTCCTCTGCGCCCTCTGCGCTCTCTGCGGTTAAATTATCCATATTATTCAATAAGTAGCTCTCAAAGTCAATTCATAAAAATCCTAACCTTGACCTCATAAAAATCATATTTATATAAAATCCAGACTGGCAAATTCCTCTATTTTCTGAAAATAAATTAAATCCAACTTTCCTAAATCCAGTTTTTCTTGTTGGCGATTCAACCAAATTGCATTTAAACCAGCATTTTTAGCGCCACAATAGTCCGCCTTGAAGCTGTCGCCGATATGCAACACATTCTCGGCAAGGCAGTTGTGTTTCTGCAAAGCTGCGGTAAAAATTTGAGACTGGGGTTTTGCTGCACCAACTTCGGTAGAAATTGTTACTGATGTGAAATATTCAGCTAAATTTAGTGCTTTTAATACTGCATAAATTCTGGAATCGAAATTCGATACTACTGCTAATTCAATCCCTTGTTGCTGCCACCTATTTAATGCTGGCAATACGTCGGGATAGACGAACCAAGGTTCGGCGGTGGCAAAATGAGCGTAGAGTTCGGCAAAGAATTTGGGAAAGTCTGAGAATTGATTGAAAACGCCTGCTCTTTGAAAAGCGTTCGCGCAAACTGCTTGCCACCATTCAAATTCTAGCTGGGGAATTTTGGCTAATTCTTTTCCGGGAAATGCCATCGGATTTGATTGGGAAAAACTTTGGAAAAATGCTGCATTTAACTCTTCGTTAGAAACAGTTACTCCCCAACTGCGGGCGAATTTTCCGTAGACTTCGCCGACGCTGCCGCGCACGTCAAATAGCGTGCCTGCGGCATCGAGAAAAATAATTTTGGTCATTTGAGAAGAAAAAGGGAAGAGGAAAGAGGACTTATCGCACATCCGGTTGCATCGGAATGATTTAACCACAGAGGACACAGAGAACACAGAGGAAAAGAAGAGAAGAGAAGAGAAAAGAGATTTGAGTAATTCCTTCTTTGTTCTTCCTTTTTCCTTCTTCCTTCTAATTAGTTGTTTGCGGATTTACTACACCGGAATGATTGGGAATGTTGGCCGCCGGTTCAAATCTGCCTCCTAAATATTTAGCGAGGAATTCTTCGGCGATCGCATAAAAGTGCAGGCGATTTTCCGGCCGCCCAAATCCGTGTCCTTCGTCTGTATAAAGCACGTATTCTACAGGTTTGCCGGCTTGCTTCATGGCATGGACAATTTGCTCGCTTTCTGCTTCTTTTACTCGCGGGTCGTTAGCACCTTGGGCGATTAGCAAAGGTTTCTGGATGCGATCGACAAAAGATAAAGGCGAGATCGATTTCAGAAACTCTGGTTCTGTTTCCAAATTGCCGACGCGGTGATACAGACTTGCTTTTCTCGGTTCCCAGTAAGGGGGAATAGTTTGCAGCAGTGTAATCAAATTGCTTGGCCCGACAATATCGACGGCGCAGGCAAAAACATCGGGACTAAAAGTCAATCCCACTAAGGCAGCATAACCACCGTAAGAACCGCCCATAATCGCAATTTTATCCTGTTGGGCAATTCCTGTTTCTACCAGCCAATTAACCCCATCTAGCAAGTCGTTGTGCATCTTAGCGGCCCATTCGCGATTGCCAGCATTAAGAAAGGCTTTGCCGTAGCCGGTGGAACCGCGAAAATTGATTTGCAAAACGGCGTAACCTCGGTTTGCCAGCCATTGGGCTTGTGAGTTGTAACCCCAGGTATCGCGTGCCCAGGGGCCGCCGTGTACTAGCAAGACTGTCGGTACGGGTGTTGAGACACCAACCGGTTTTGTCAGGTAGCCGTGAATGATTAAACCATCTCTTGCGGTGTAAGAAATGGGTTCCATTGATGATAGCGGTAGCCCTTCGAGTTTGGGTTGGTTGCTGAACAGAAAGGTGAAGGTTTTGGAAGTGCGATCGTAGGCATAGTAGTAAACTGGGCCGTCGTCTGTCCTGTAAGCGATTAGCCAAGTGGTATCGGCGAGGTTGCGGCTGGTAAGGTCGAATTCGCCGGGGCGAAATTTGCCGATCGCCTCAAAATCCTCTGCTATGCTTTGGTCTAAAATCTGCCACTCTTGCTTGTCCTTGTAGAAGGAAACCGCCTGAATCTCTCGGTTGGTGGGGTGTACGACAATGCCGCCGACATCGTATTCTGGGTCAGAGGCGAGATCCGTTTCTTGTTTGGTTTCTAAGTCTAATGCGATCAAACGTTTGGCGTTAGCATCATGATTGCCCATGATGTAAAGAATTTTGCCGTTTTCTGAGAACATGACGGCACCGCCTTCCTCGTCGGGCCCCCAGCTTCGCAGGCTTTCCCAAGACTTGTCCGCAGTTTCCCGAAACACCAATTCTGATCCGCCGTCGGCATTTGTGGCTGTCGCCGCCCGCACTTGAAATTGGGCGTCAGCAGCCCAATTGACGATGTTTCCTGGGTTGTCGGTGTCGAGTTCAACGGCACCGTTTTGCAGGTTGATGCGGTAAAGATCGTGTTTGCGCCGATCGCGGATGTTCATTCCCACTAATATTTCATTGGGGAAGTTGCGGTCAAGGGCAATCAGATGAGCTCGAACGCCTTGAAATGGTGTCAAGTCGCGCACCAGGTTTGACTGGATATTGACTGAGAATAAATGCCATTTTTCATCACCATCAATATCTTGCTGATAAATGAGCTCTTCGCCGCTGTACGTCCAGAAAAAGATGCGGATGCCGCGTTTTTTATCTGCTGTCAGTTGGCGATCGTCTGATTGACCGACGGTACGGAATTGCACTTGCAAGACGTTGTGTTCATCGGGTGCAATGTAGGCGATATACTTGCCGTCTGGTGAAAGTTTTGGGCTAGTTTTTTCGGGGTTTCCAAACAGAATTTCCCGCTCGATTAGCGGTGTAACTTCTGTTTTTGGCTGTTGAAATGTGGAAGTTTGCATTTTTTTTTGCCTAAGATTCTCTAGCTGTCGCACTCGCCCGCCAGTCCGCCAGGGAATAAATTCCCTGTCTAATAGCTAAAGTCCTCTAAAAGAGGACTGCATAATTCATTAGACATCTCCCAAAAATAGGTTTTTGTCCAAATACGGCAAGGCTTCCATAATTTTTTTAGGAGATGTCTATTAGTCCTCTTTTAGAGGACTTCCGCTTTGAGGCAGGGGTTTCAACCCCTGCCGGACTGACGGACTGACGGAAACAGCCTTAAATTGACAGGCCTTGGACTCTTGGAGTGCCCCTACGGGTATCGATCGATCGGGGGTGTACTTCATAAACGTAGAATCTGCTGTATCTATTTGAAGAAGCATCGATTAGTTTTTAAGCAAATCCTGAATCGGTTTACTAATCCAATTGAAACCAACTTTTAGTTGATGGTCAAATGTTGGCATCCGATAGAGATAAGCTAAGCGGCGAGCAATGTGGGCTAGTTGTCCGTCGAGTTTAATTCCTAAACCGGCTAGGGTGGCGTTGTCAATTCCTAATGTCATCATTTCTCCTAGCGGCTGATAGCGGAAAGGAAGTAATGGGCGGCCAGTGAGGGAGGCCCAAATGTTCCATGCGGTGTAGTCAGCTTCCTGGAAGGCTGTTTGGGCTGTTCCGGGGACTTTTTGACCATTTGCATCGTGACATTCAGCTAAGTCTCCCAAGGCAAATATATCTGGATGGTCGATTATTTGCATTTGCGAATTGACTATTAATTGACCGCGGCGGTTTTGTTTGAGGGGTAGCGATCGCACTGCTTGACTAACTTGAGTTCCTACTGTCCACAGCACTATGTCTACGGGGAGAACGTCTAATTGTCCTTTGTAAAGTAAGGATATTGTGTCCGCTTCGATCGCCTCTACTTCTGTTTCTAAGTCGATCCACACTTTCCGTTTTTCTAAAGCTTGGCTGGCGGCTTCGCGGTTAAACTCCGGTGATGTCCGCAGAATCATGTCGCTTTGCTCGACTAACCGCACGCGGCCTTTTTCTCCGAGTCGATCGGCTAATTTACAAGCTAATTCTACTCCCGAATAACCGGCGCCGACGATCGCCACCCGAATTTTGTCCTTGTTGCTGGCTTCTAAAAACCGCAGTCTTTCTTCTAAACGGTAGGCGTCGTCGAGGGTGCGAAATGAGTAAGCGTATTCAACCGCACCCTTAACCATATCTAGAGGGGTTTCGCCGCCTAAAGCTAAAACAAGGCGATCGCACGGAATTTCTGGCCCGTCGCGCAACTGCACTCGCTTTTCCTCCACATCGATGCCGGAGACAGTACCTTGACAAAAGCGCACGCCTGTGTTTTCTAAGAGTTCGGCAAACGGCGGGGCAATTTCCCAGGTTTGGAGTTCGCCGGTCAGGAGTTCGTACAGCAGGGGAACGAACAAAAATCGATCGCGGCGGTCAACGAGAACTATTTCGGGTTTTTCGGTTTTGGAGAAGGGTAACTGACTCAAGCGCAGGGCTGTGTAGAGTCCGCCGAAGCCTCCGCCGAGAATGCAAATCCGGGGTTGTTGTTGAGTCATGGTGTTTTGTTTGAGGGGCGATCGGTAGCAAGGAAACTTATCTTATTCTAACGAGAGTGAGGGAGTGGGGAAGGGGGAGAGTGGGGGAGTCGGAGAGTCGGAGAGTGGGAAAGTGGGAAAATCTTCCCTGTTTCCCTCGAACCTCAACATCCATCCGTTAAATCCGTTAAACTCACATCTTGCACCATTCTCGCTTAACAGGCTTTCGCGCCTGTTTCACAAAGAATGAATTTCTTGTGCGGTGGGCGCTTCTAGCCCGCCCCTAAAAGGCTTATTGAGAATGGTGCAACATCTCAGTTAAATCCTTTAAATTCGTTAGACAATTCGTTGGGGAAGTGTTTTCTACATCTCTAGCCTTGATTAGCTTTACCTATTACCCGCCCTCAAATTTTCTGAATGTTCGCCGAACTAATTTTGTACTATATTAGTTTATAACGAATTATTTCGCAAATTTAATTCACTTTTTATAGGGTCATCTACTCTAACACTTGCCCCCGCACTCACAAGTGAAAAAATCATGCAAATTTCCTCGAATTCTTCTAAATTTAAGAACGGCGATCACAATAACGAAGACGGCTCATCTTTGTTAAAAAGCGAAGAAAAATATAAAAATTTAGTAGCTAATATTCCCGGTGCTGTCTACCGCTGTACCTGCGAGTATACGGACGCCGGGGAATTAACACGGACAATGGCGTTTTTGAGCGAGGCGGTTCAAGAAATATCAGGCTATCCATCTTCTGATTTTATCAACGATCGCGTCCGTTCCTTGGCAAGCATTATCCATCCTCAAGACCGCAAAAATGTGGATGCTGTTGTCAAAAAAAGTGTAGCAACTAGAACTCCGTACATCCTTGAATACCGCATTGTCCGGGCTGACGGCGAAATTAGCTGGGTTTACGAAAAAGGCAAAGCTATTTGCTGCGAGGCGGACGAGGCGAGAGGAAGACAAGAGGGACAAGGACAAATTGAGGACTTTTTGTCGGCTGTGGTTTCGCCGGTTTCGCCGGTTTCGCCGGTTTCGCCGATCGCAAATTCTCTGTGTCGGGTTGTTTATCTCGACGGAGTGATTTTAGATATTACGGAACGAAAGCGAGCTGAGGAAAAGCTGCGAAACACTCAAGATTTTCTGAATGCGGTACTGCAAAATCTACCGATTAGTGTCTTTATTAAAGATGCTGTAGAGCAAAAATTTATTTATTGGAATACTGCTAGCGAAGAATTGTTTGGCTATTCCAGGGATGAAGTGCTATTAAACAATGCTGCTGACTTGTTGAAGTCAGAGGATGCCAATTACTTGCATGCACAAGATTTAGAAGTGCTGGCCACTAGAAAAGGCGTCGATTTGCCCGAACAAACTATCGAACTTCCGCGCGGGGGAAAGCGGATTTTGCACACGAAAAAAGTTCCTTTATTTGACGAGTCTGGCGCGCCTAAGTACATTCTGGGTATTGCTGAAGATATTACGGAAAGCAAAAAAAATGAAACAGAATTGTTGCGCTTGGCCATTGTGGCTCAAAAAACGCAAAATGGTGTGATTATTACTGATGCTCAAGGCTGCATTGAATGGGTGAATGAAGGATTTACTCGGATTAGCGGTTATGTGCTAGCAGAAATGCAGGGAAAAAAACCGGGTGATGTACTGCAAGGCCCTCAAA
The DNA here is from genome assembly GCF_036705105.1 of Microcoleus sp. B9-D4. Classification (NCBI taxonomy): domain Bacteria; kingdom Bacillati; phylum Cyanobacteriota; class Cyanophyceae; order Oscillatoriales; family Microcoleaceae; genus Microcoleus; species Microcoleus sp. B9-D4. Next base: position 38,613 of record NZ_JAUBTS010000012.1, on the reverse strand, counting down.
CCGACCCGCTAACTATTGCTCAACTGCGATCGGCTTTGGCGGCAGGCGTGCCGTTTAATCAGGAAATCTACAATTACAAAAAGGATGGAAAGGGTTATTGGGTGGCGCTTTCGATCGCCCCAATTTATCAAGAAAATGGCGAACTAGAAGGTTTTATTGCGGTGCAAACTGATATTACCGATCGCAAGCAAGCAGAGGAAACACTCAGGGAGAGGGAGAATTATTACCGCTGCATTGTCGAGACGGCTTCGGAGGGCGTTTGGATGTTTGATAGCGAAAGTATCACGACTTTTGCTAACTCTCGGATGGCCGAAATGCTGGGGTATACTGTGGAGGAAATGCTGGGGCGATCGCTATTTGAGTTTATGGACGGAGAATCTAGGGAAATAGCTGAAAGTTATGTCCAGCGCAGGCGGGAAGGCATTCGCGAACGCCACGATTTTAAGTTTACTCGGAAAGACGGCTCTCACTTGTGGGCGATCGTGTCCGCGACGCCGATGTTCGACGCTGAGGGCGAATTTTCCGGGGTGTTGCGGATGATTACCGATATTAGCGATCGCAAACAAGCCGAAGCAGAATTGCGCCAAACTCTCCAAGAATTAGAATTTGAAAAATTTGCCTTAGATCAATCGGCAATTGTCTCGAATACCGACGAATTCGGAGTCATTACCTATGTCAACGATCAATTTTGCGAACAATTTAAATATTCGCGAGAAGAACTGATCGGCAAAACCCACAGACTTGTCAATTCTGGCTATCACCCAGCAGATTTTTTCAAGCAGCTTTGGTCAACCATCCGCCAGGGAAAGGTTTGGCGGGGAGAAATGAAAAATCAAGCTAAAGACGGTACATTATTCTGGTTGGATACTACGATTGTACCTTGCTTAAATACCAGCGGAGAACCTCATCAATATGTAGCAATTCGCAAAGATATTACCAAGCGCAAACACGCCGAAGAAGCGGTGCAGCTTTCCGAAAGTCAATTGAGGACTAAAAATCAAGAATTGGCAAAAGCCCTGCGGGACGTGCATAAAACTCAAAGCATGATGGTTCAAAATGAAAAAATGGTAAGTTTGGGGCAATTAGTCGCTGGGGTAGCTCACGAAATCAACAATCCAGTTAGCTTTATTTACGGCAACGTCATGCACGCTGACGATTACTTTAAAGACTTGCTAAAAATGCTGCAACTTTACCAGCAGGAATACCCGCACCCAACACCAGCAATTAAACAAGAGATAAATGATATCGATTTGAATTTTCTGCTCAGAGATTTGCCGAAATTGTTAAATTCGATGAAAATGGGAGCAGAGCGAATTCGCCAAATTGTGCTGTCACTGAAGAATTTTTCGCGATTAGACGAAGCCGAACAAAAGCAGGTGGATATTCACGAAGGGATTGAAAGCACTTTGTTGATTTTGCAGCACAGGTTTAAAGAAACGGCAGGACATCCAAAAATTACGCTGCTCAAAGAGTTCGGGAATTTGCCCCGCGTACAGTGTTATGCAGGACAGTTGAATCAGGTTTTTATGAATATTATCGGCAATGCAATTGATGCTTTGGAAGAGGCAATGGAGACTGGACAGTGGGCAGAGGGACAACTGGCGCCTATTCCTCATTGTCCTTCGCCGACGCTGCGGATTTGTACGGATGTAAAATATGAACAGGATGCTGTGATGCAAGCAGATTCTGCTGTTTCTGATGATTCAATGCGGCATCCTTCTCATATTGTGATTCGGATTGCTGACAACGGGCCGGGGATTCCGATAGATGTTCACAAAAGGCTGTTCGATCCGTTTTTTACTACGAAAGAACCTGGTAAAGGTACAGGTTTGGGGCTGTCTATCAGCTATCAAATTGTAGTGGAAAAACACGGCGGGCTGCTTAAGTGTGATTCTGCACCGGGTCAAGGCACGGAATTTGCGATCGAGATTCCTGTGGGAAATAGTCAGTAGTCAGTAGTCAGTAGTCAGTAGTCAGTTGTCATTAGTTAACAGTCAACAGTCAACAGTCAACAGTCAACAGTCAACAGTCAACAGTCAACAGTCAACAGTTAACAGTCAACAGTCAACAGTCAACAGTTAACAGTCAACAGTCAACTCCCCCAGTCAGGTGATTCGTCAGGAGGAAGTTCGATCGCCGATCGGCCGCCTAAATTAAAAACTAGGAATGGAGGATTCGATCGCACCTAAACATGAAACTGCTCAACCGCCGCACTCGAACGCTTCTGTACACCGGCATCCTGGCGCTGGCCTACTTTGTTACCGGAAAACTCGCAGCGTCGATGCTGGGACTGGTGAAAGCCGAAGCCTCCCCCGTGTGGCCGCCCGCCGGTATTGCTCTAGCGGCACTGCTACTGCAAGGGCGACGGATGTGGCCAGGAATTGTCCTCGGTTCAGTGCTGTTAAACTCTACCGGCGGTGTACCGTCGGCTGTCATTGCCACATCGGCCTTTAGCGTCACCCTGCAAGCGCTGGCTGGAGAGGCTTTGCTGACTTGGAGCGGATTTTCTACTAAACTCGATCGACTGCGAGATGTTCTGGCTTTAGTAGCGGGCGCTGTCATCGGGTCTACTCTTGTGGGTTCTATCCTCGGCAACTTGGGTACGTGCATTTTTGGTTGGGCTCAGTGGAGCAATTTCTCTCGCAACTGGTGGACTACGTGGCTCGGAGACGGCATGGGAATTTTGATTGTGACGCCTGTGCTGCTGACTTTGAACCACGCCGTTAACAGTTTTAAATTTCCACTAAAACTGAGATCTTTGACTATTTTCAATTACTTGTTTAGGAACAGGCAAGATGCCTGTTCCACAAGAGATGAATTTTCTTGTGGAACAGGCATCTTGCCTGTTCTTGACAATGGTGTAAGAGGTGAGAGACAATCTCGGATTATTTCAAGTTTAAAAGCATTTTTTAACGGGGACAATTACCAATCACAAGTTACAAATTCTCCAAGGAGATTTTCTGCAAAGGAAAACCGCTATAATCTTCTATTTTTAATCATTAATTATTCAGAAATAGCGCTCTGGCTGACTCTATTGCTGAGCGTTAGCTGGCTGTTTTTTTGCTCAAAAACACAAGCGGCGATCGCTCAGTATCCGCTGGAGTATCTGCCTTTTCCTCTGATAGTTTGGGCTGCCCTGCGGTTTCAACCGGCGGGAGCGATTTTTGCTTATTCGATCGTCTCTTACATCGCGATTTGGGGAGCAGTACAGGGAGGCGGCCCGTTTTTGGCCAAAAGCGATAATCTCAAACAGGCGGTTTTATTTTTACAAGCTTTTACCGGTATGATCGCCCTTGTGGCTCTGATGTTGGCCGCCGCCGTAGCAGAACGCCAGCAAGCGCTGGTGGAGGTGCGCCGCACGGCCGCCATGCTGCGCGATCGCGAAGCTAGTTTAGCCAACGCTCAGCGCATCGCTCAGTTGGGAAATTGGGATTTAAATTGCGCCGCCCTCACAGCAACTTACAACTGCCAAGAATCCGCAGAACATCATATATCCAATATCGAATTGCGGTGGTCAAACGAACTTTACCGCCTCTTGGGTTTTGCTCCGGGAACGGTCAAACCGACACCTGAAGTTTTTTTGCAGGCCGTACATCCAGAAGACCGAGAATTGGTGGCGCGATCGCAGCGCCAAGCTATGTTTGATCGCCAAGCCTATTGCATTAACTACCGAATTGTGCTGGCAGATGGCTCCGAACGCACTGTCTGCGAACAGTCGGCAATTGAGTCAGGGGCGATCGCCGCCACAGTCCAAGACGTTACCGAACGCCACCGCGCGGAAACTGCTTTGCGGGCGTCCTCGGATCGCGATCGCTTGCTCTCAGAAATCGCCCTGCGAATTCGCAACTCCCTCGATCTCGAAGAAATTCTCAACACTACTGTTGCCGAAGTCCGGCAATTTTTCAAGGCAGACCGCGCTTTCATCGGTATTGTGGAGGCGGACGGGGTAAACCTTCCTAGGCCGGTGTACGGTAAGGTTGTGGCCGAGTCTGTGGATGCCCAATGCCGTTCTCTTTTGGGGTGGGTACTCGCTGACGAGAATCACCTTGAAAGCCAGAAAACTTTTTATGCTAACAACCGCGTCCGATCTATCTCCGATTCTGCTAGCGTTCAACTCAGCGTTCCAATTGCCCAATTGTACAGCGACTATCAAATTCGCGCGACGTTAAATGTGCCGATCGTCCTGGGGGATGAATTATTCGGGATCTTGGCCGTCAACCAGTGTTCTGGGCCCCGCGAGTGGCAGGAATTTGAAATTGATTTGTTGGAAAAACTCGCTACCCAAGTGGCGATCGCTCTACAGCAAGCCCAACTTTTGCAGCAGGTAAAAGCTCTCAATGCCAACTTGGAATCTCAAGTCGAGGAACGCACCCGCCAACTACAGCAAAAAATGCACGAGTTGCAAGAAAGCAACCGCCTGAAAGACCTATTTTTGCACGCAGTTTCTCACAATCTCCGCACTCCTGTTATGGGAATGTTAATACTTCTGAAAAATTTGCTCAACAAATCGCCCTCTGACTCCATACCAGATGTTCCGGTTTCTCGATCGATTTTGCAGCGCATCGTTCAGGCCAGCGAACACCAGTTGACTATGGTTAATACCCTGCTCGACGCTCACGCTAGCGAGGTGAAAGGGATTGTTCTCAATACTGTACCGCTGCATTTGCCGTCTTTAGCTTCAGCCATTGTTGCCGATTTAGAACCGATGCTGGCCAAAAATCAAGCAACTTTGACTCAGGAAATTCCGGCGGATTTGCCACAAGTCAATGCCGATCGCCAACACTTGCAGCGGGTGCTAGAAAATCTGTTGACTAATGCTATTAAACACAATCCTCCGGGAGTCAATATAACTTTGAAAGCCGAGGTAATTGAAGTTGAAACAGCGCTAAGTTATGAAGAAAATTCACAGGCTTTAACATCGCCCAATAATCCCCTTGCCCGCTGTGTCGCTAACCGGATACCTGCTGCGGGCGATCGTCCTAGGATGGGCGAGACCACCCAGAAAAATCAGGAAACCCTGGCCAAATTCAACCTCGACGGCAGTTGCAAAATGCCCCGCTATCAGGGTCAAATTGGCAATATCGGCAGCAAATTGCCGGGTGTCACCGTAAAAATGGTTCGGTGTACTGTAACAGATAATGGAGTGGGAATCAGCGCCAAACAGCGGGAATCTCTGTTTGAACTTTACGTTCAAGACCCTAATAGCCGACAATTAACAGGGCTGGGTTTGGGGTTGTACCTTTCCAAGCAAATTATCAAAGCTCACGGCGGCTTCATCGGCCTCGAAAGCACTCCCGGCGGTGGTTCGACTTTCTGGTTTTCCCTACCTGCTGTTAACTCGGACGATCCCTCTTTGTCAATCTAAAATCTAAAATCTAAAATCTAAAATCTAAAATGGTATGAACTATTTGGGCAATGCAAAATCAGTTCAGGGGTTAACGGTTTACGAGGTGTGGCGCGATCGCTTCCTCCGAGATCGGCTGCGCCCTGCTGTCGGAATTGCCATCTTTTTTGCCTTCACAATAACGGTTTATTTTGTGGGCGAAAGATTCTTAGCTCGCCAGGAGTTTGAAAGTGTTTATTTGTACACTAGCGCTGCTGTAGAATTGGGTTTGTTGACCTGTTTTGTATTGCAAAAAACCTCCTTTGGACAGCGCTATCCCGGTTTGCTATTTTTGGGTTTTTCGTGGTCGCTGACGGTGGTTGTACAGATTGGGCTAGCTGTCGCACAAGTCGGGGACTTACCAATTTTTACCTGGAGTTTAGCGTTTCTGATCCAAGCTACGCTGATGCCCGTCCGCTGGCGCCTCCACCTAATTTCTCAACTCGGCGTTTTGTGCTGCCACGTCGGGATAAATTTGGTTTTAAATCTAAGTTTTGCTAAGTATACTGCTTTTAAGTTGACCGGGTTGTACTTATATTTGTTTTGGTTTTGTTTGATTTGCGATTTGTCGGTTTATTGGTACGAATGTCTGCAACGGAAAGAGTTTAGTACGAGGCGTGAGTTGGAATCTGCTTACCAGCAGTTGGAGGCGGCGGAGGCGAAGTACCGCAGCATTTTTGAGAATGCCGGCGAGGGGATTTTTCAAAGCACTCCCGATGGTCGTTATATTACTGCCAATCCCGCTTTGGCGCGGATTTATGGCTGCGATTCCCCGGAAGAAGTGACGGCAAAGTTTACTGATATTGAGCGGCAGTTGTACGTCGATCCGGCTCGCAGAAATGAGTTTTTGCGATCGATCGAGGAAAGCGGCACAGTATCGGATTTTGAATCTAAAATTTACCGCTGTGACGGCAGTATTGTCTGGATTTCCGAGAAGGCGCGGGCGGTACGGGACAGCAGCGGCGCCGTGCTTTATTATGAGGGTTTAATTGAGGATATCACGCAGCGCAAACAGGCACAAGAATCGCTGCGGCTGTTTATCCACGCTCTTTCTCACGACTTGCGAAACCCGGTGGCGGGAATGTTAATGGTGCTGAAAAATTGGCAAACGAAAACCGGGGATTCGATCGCAATTCCCCGTTCGGTTTTGGATCGGATGATTCAAGGTAGCGAGCAGCAATTGCGCTTGATAAATTCGCTGTTGGAAGTTCACGCCGGGGAATTGCGCGGTTTGGTTTTGCACTGCGATGCTGTTGATTTGAGGGCGATAGTTGAAGCTGCTGCGACAGATTTGGAGCCTTTAATGAATGAGGGTAAAGCTACTTTTAAAAATTTGGTTCCCGAAGATTTCCCAGCCGTGAATGCTGACAAAACTCAGTTGTGGCGTGTGTTCTCTAATTTGATTGCTAATGCTTTGAAACACAATCTGCCCGGACTAAATTTAACCGTTTCGGCTCAATTAATCAAGGCCGGAAAATTAACTATAAATCAAACAACAGCAAAACAAAACATCGACAAATTACCGATTACCAATCCACAATTCCCCATTACCAATCCCGGAAGTAGGATGATTTACTGTACCGTGGAAGATGACGGGGTGGGAATATTGCCGGAACAGTGCGAACATCTTTTTGACCTTTACGTTAGGGGCGATCAATCCCGACACTCCGTCGGTTTGGGTTTGGGTCTATATCTTTGTCGGCAAATTATTGGCGCTCACGGTGGCCAAATTGGGGTAATTAGCACTCCCGGTGCTGGGGCAAGTTTTTGGTTTACTTTGCCGGTGGCTGAGAATTGCAGGTGATTTTTTGGTATTTTAAATTACATTTAATCTAGCAATCGTGCCAGATATTTAGAAGGTTATTAATTGCTGAAACCATTGCAAAATATGCTTCTTCGTTCTGCCGTGGCTATACTTGTGTTGTGCCGTCGCAGGTGCTTTTTGAGTGGTTCAAGCCAAATCAGTCGATCGGACTATTTCTATCTGAGTATTGATATTAATTTAAAACCGTGGTATACTTACCCAAAAGTTTTTCAAGGAAAAATAAAAATCATATCTTCACATTTTCTTTAGAAACATCATTTAATCTAGAAAATCTCTAAAACTAGATAAAAAATATGCAATTTATGTTTGTCGAGCAAAGCTCAGAAAATACAGCTAAAGACGATGCAGCTAAGTACGACTCAGCTAAATATAACGAGCGGTCGTTCTCAACTTTAATTCGGACGCTCCGTCTTTCCCAAGGTTACTTTTCTTTCGTTTTAGTCAACTGCAACTCGCTAGCTTTGCGGCAGCAAATAGTCGATCGGCTGCAAGTAAATTGTCCCGTGCAACCGCGGCAACTGTTTTTGCCCGAATCGGCGACAACTCTCTACACGACAATCGCAGCAGAAATAGACGGGGAACAGCCTCCAGCTTTAATGATCCTGGGTTTGGAATCAGTGGAGGCGATCGATCGATTGCTCATTTCTACCAACCTACTATGCAGCGAATTCAGCAAAACATTTTCGTTTCCCCTCGTCTTTTGGGTGACGGATGAGATCCTGAGAAAAATCATTCGCACCGCCCCGGATTTATACAATCGAATGACGACAATTAGATTCATCAGTAATTAGTAATCAGCCGATCGATTTTAGATTTTAGATTTTAGATTTTTAACACTCAACAGTCAATCGATTTTAGATTTTATATTTTAGATTTTAGATTTTTAACACTCAACAGTCAACACTCAACACTCAACACTTAACAGCCATTAGTCAACTGTTAAATTCCGCTTCCCAAATCAGGACTAATTCTCGCGCCGCCGCAGTTCCCTCAGCAGGAAAACTTGCCAAAAAGTCTTTATCCGCCGCCACGTCGTAAGGCCCTTCCTTAAACTCCAAAATCACAGTATCCTGTGTCAAAGCTACTAACGTGTGAATAGTGCCCTCTGGCAGTTCGACAGCGCGAGTCGGGCCGGCCGCGCTGACTCGCAAGGATTGCAGGATTTGACCGTTTTCGCTCAAAATAACAATACCGACTTCTCCCTGAATCACCACAAAAAACTCAAAACCGTTAATTGCAGGCGGGCGCAGGTGTTGGTGAGGGCGGACGTAAGTGCCCGGTTGCAGCACGTTGACAAACCGCTGCACTTTTTCAGACAAATCGTGGAAATTGTAGTTTTGTCGCTGGCGGGGACTGCGGCGGGAGGAAGCGGCCACTTCGTCTAGCAATTCTTGCGTCAGCAATTTGATCGGAGGGGACTGCACAACAGATATCCTGTATTTAATAGTTTGTGAACAAATGGGCTAGTCTGGGATCATCGTTATCAGCATCTCTTGACACATGGAAATCGCAACTCAGGTGCGTATCACTAAGGCAATGCGTTTGTCAAGTATCTTTAGAAAAAGTATTAGCCCGATCGCCCTTTTGACTATTCTAGTCTGCGCCAGTAGCGTTTCTGCCTCGGAACCGAGGTCGGCACTGTTAATTCAGCAGGAATTCCCACAGCAGCAACTTAAAGAAGAAATTCGCGATCGAGTTCAAGAAGAAGTTGACATTGCCTTCGGGCGCACGGCGGTACTGCTGAATGGGCTAGTAATTGCCCTAACTTTGTTTCCGACAGCAGCCGGAGTCGGGGTTTGGTTTCTGTTGAGAAAATTGTCCAAACAGACAACAATTGCTCGCCAAGAAATTGAAAGTCTCCATTACGATACAATCTCTCAATTAAAACTATTAATTTCCGACGCTGAAACTATCTTAGGCGAAATTCAACACCAAAATCACTCGGCAGAGGCAGAAACAGACCTTTTATTCCCCGATGCCCAAATTCAAGAATTTGCTCCGGTTAACTACGGAAATTACCAACAGTTATTGACAGCCGCCGACTATGCTAAACAGGGAGATGCTTGTTTCTTTGAAAACCGTTATCAAGATGCGATCGCAGCTTACGATCAGGCCCTGCAAATTCAGCCGGATTTAGCCGATACTTGGAATAACCGAGGAGTAGTGCTCACGAGAATGCAGCGGTATCCAGAGGCGATCGCCTCTTACGAACAAGCTACTACAATTCGCCCCAATTATCCCGATGCTTGGAACAATCGAGGCGTGGTATTGTTGGAGTTGCAGAAGTACCAGGAGGCGATCGGGTGTTACGAACAAGCAATTCAAGCCAAACCCGATTATGCCGATGCTTGGAACAACCGAGGCGTTGCTTTTTCCAAAATGCAGGAGTACGAACAAGCAGTAATTTCTTACAATCAAGCCCTACAAATTAAAAATGATTATACTGACGCTTGGAACAATCGAGGCGTTGCACTCTCCAAATTGCAAAAATACGAAGCTGCGATCGCTTCCTACGACAATGCTGCTAAAATTAGACCTGACTTTTACAGAATTTGGTACAACAAAGCCAGATGTTATGCGCTACAAGGTAAAATTGAATTAGCCATTGAAAATTTAAAGCGGGCCCTCAATCTGAATCCGAATGTGTGTAAAGAGTTGGCAAAAAGTGAAGCTGATTTGGAGAAGATTCGCGAACATGACGCATTCAAGCAGTTGATAAGTTAATAGCTGTAATTGTAGGCTGCGTGACCACAAATCATTTCAAATTTATCACTGGTGACTAATAAAAGTCACGCGCCGAAAAATTACGCTATCTACATTCGATCTATCAATTCATCCGAAGTCACACAAAGTCTTGTGCTGTCTCGATTACTTTTGCCAATATTACACTTTTTGCAAAGAGTTTGTAGATTACTCATCTCGTTAGAACCACCTTTTGAGCGGGGGATAATGTGGTCAACTTCCAATAAAACTCCATCTTCTTTTGACGCTCTACCACAGCTAAGACATTTCCATTTATCTCTAGCAAGTACAGCCCACCATTTACCTGCTCTCACAAAAGAATAACTGTCTAGTTCAGGCATTTCTGAAGAATCGAAATCTTCCTCCTCGCTTTCTTCTGTTTCTATTTCATTTTCGGTATTTTTAAAAGCGAGATAAAATTCTTTGAATTGCTCAAGCCTATTTTCAAGCTGAGGTTCTCGTCCTTCACCAATACAAATAAATGATTCTGCTAAAGCGTATAAGAGGATGAATGCAATAATTAGTTCAGACAATCCTCGCCCTGGACTGACAGGAAAGTAGTATTTTGGTGATATCAACCTTATAGCATCTGACCCTACTTCTTCAGGCACAATTGCCTGATGAAGAGGCAGAACTTCAAATTCAGGATTATACGTCGTATGTGAAATACGTGCGACCGATAATAGTGGCATTAAAACCTCGCTATACTTAGCGACAAGTTGGGAAATTATTGCCACGTAAGCATCATCAACGCCTTGACGAAATGGCATTAGCTCAGCATGAATTGTTCCCCTAGGAAATACCTTAAACGTCAGATAAGTGGGATGATGAAAAAAGGGCTGTCCATTTCTCTTGAGAATTTTGAGCGGTTTCTCACCCCGTTTTGCAATAATTCCAATATGAACAAAGCCATAGTCTTTGTTCTCCTTTGCTTTATCTCGATGACTTGGAGAGTAGGCAAAAGTCATTCTCTCGTATGGATTCACATCGTAGACTAGCGCCACAACATCAAGGGTATAACGCAGTAAAGTCTCTAGCCGAGGGAAGAAATAATTTTGCAGTGTTGAAAGCCTGGTTTTAGTGTCAGGAATATTGAAAATTTGAGTATCTCTCTCTTCAAAAATTACTTCATTAATATTGTGACTATCTGGCACGTTTCTGACTCCCTGTATTTCACGAGCTATTCAATCATATCAAATCCATTTACACTCCTTATGATATCATTTAAGATTTGACCTATGTCATTGCGATCTTTTAGCGAAGCAATCGCAATCGCTACGATATCATTCCGATGCTGCCGGAAAGGATATCACACCGATCGATAGCTTGCTAGTTTGCTGTATTCCTAATTTGTGGTGGAATTCGAGTCTATCACATATTGCAAACTAAAGTCCACACTACAAACTAATTTTAGTGCAGCCCATCGATCGGACATGATGTAATGGGTTGGGTTTCGTTCCTCAACCCAACCTACAACTACTACAAATATTTCTGCAAGAGCAAACCCATTTTCTCCTTAGTGGCGGCCGGCACTTGATCCAGCCGAGTCAGAATTGCATATTTCAAAGCTGAATGTGCATCAGATACTGGGGGATTTTCTGTTAGTCTACGGACTGTTTCTTGAATGACTTTTTGAGCATTCTCTGCATTGCGGTGCAAATTTGCTATTACCATTTCTACTGTTACGCTGTCGTGATCTTCGTGCCAGCAGTCATAATCGGTGACTAATGCTAAAGTTGCGTAGGCAATTTCTGCTTCTCTGGCTAATTTTGCTTCGGGCAAATTTGTCATCCCGATGACTGTCGCCCCCCAACTGCGGTAAAGGTGGGATTCTGCTTTTGTGGAAAATGCGGGGCCTTCCATGCAGACGTAAGTGCCGCCCCGGTGCAGGGTAACGTCGGTGAGGTTCAAGGATTCGATCGCACTTGCCAATACTTTAGCCAATTCGCCGCAAACCGGATCGCCGAATGTGATGTGACCGACTATTCCTTCTCCAAAAAAAGTAGAAACTCGATTTTTTGTGCGATCGATAAACTGATCCGGCACTACCATATCTAAAGGTTTCGCCTCAGCTTTCAGGGAACCAACCGCCGACGCTGAGATTAAATACTCAACTCCCAAACTCTTCATAGCATAAATATTTGCGCGATACGGCACTTCTGAGGGCAAAAAAGTGTGGTTGCGGCCGTGTCTAGCCAGAAATGCTACCGGTGTACCGTCCAATGTTCCCACAATGGCGGCATCGGATGGTGATCCAAAAGGTGTATCAATTTTCACCTCTTCAATATCTTTGAGGGCCTCCATTTTATACAAACCGCTGCCGCCGATAATTCCGATTTTTGCTTGTGCCATTTTTACCCTCTGCTTGAGTTTTACCACAGTGATTCTATCGGGCCATCGTTAAGTTGGGGTAAAGATAATTAAAGATTTGGTGACAACAGTCACCCGACATACACTATTTTGTCACAAAAAATATGTGATCTTAATCACAAAGTAGCTTCACAAAATCTTTAAAAATAAAGGTACATAGTTCTGTTACTTATTTTTAGCGTGTTAAGACCATGACAGTCAGCTCTGCTAACCTCCCCAAAATCTCGATCGAGGCGATCGTCGAGCGCATCTTTGCTTTTCGCCAAATTACCCCCCTTGACAGACGGCTGCTGAAGTCAGCAATGCTAGCCCAGAAAGGTCTTAACGAAAAAGACCACTGTCACATCAACCGAGTGTGTCAGGGCATCCAAAACGGATTGATTTTAGTTGTAGAATAACTTTGCTACACTATCTCTTGCTAGCTCAAGAAGCGGTTTTCAAATTAGTGTTTGAGTCTGTATGTCCTAGAACTGAGTTCGGGCGGTGTTTTACTATTTTTCGGCGCGCGATCAATCAACATCACAAATAATATTATTTATATCGTTGCCGGTGGCATCGGAATAATAACATCGAGTCAACAGTCAACAGTCAGCAGTCAACAGTCAACAATCATTTCCCTCGTGCAACCGGAATTGATATTACATCTTATCGATCAAAATTCAACAGCCAAAAGCCTGTATAAGTCATGCCACTATCATCAGGCTGCACTAACAAAAAATGTAATCCTTTACTTAATTGCTTGCGCTGTTGGTAAATTTGGGCCGCCGCTTTCACCTCGCTATCCTCAAAAGTAGCCACAACCCACCTATCTACTAACCCAGCTTCCAATATCAATCCGTCGGGTTCTCCAGCGATATAATTCAAAGCAAAAGGTTTGGCGTCCTGAAGCCATCTAGCCAACCGCATAGACTGGCGTCCGCCGTCAATTACAACTCCCGGTACGGGTACTGTTGAGGCCAAGCCCAAATTCAGCGGTAACAGCAATTCTGGCATTTCCAAAATTGGCAGGGGACGCCCTTGGAAAGCATCTTCAATGTCGCCGGCGGGTAGGGAAGCAAAACGCCAACCATCGCCCCAGAGGTTTTCGGGTAAGGGTACGGGCGGCGGCGAGTCGAGGGCGATCGCACTGTAAGTTTCACCTGTATAATTAGGCATACTCGAATATTCTTTTGCCCGTTGTTGCAGCAACAATTTCAGAGCCGCAGTGCGCCGAGTCGCTTCTACCTTGATGCCCAAAACTTTGCCCGCCGCTTCGATTAAGCCCAGAGACTGAGGCCTAAATACTTGAATCAAATCTGGCAAATTCTGAGTTTGAGCTTGCTGCTGCAACTGCGAGGCTAGCCAAGTGGAATTTGCGTCCCCCTGGCTACAAACATCGCTAAATTGAAAACTGCCTTCCGAGTCGCAAATTAAGAGTTCCCACAGTGGTTTGCCAGTTTCGTCTTGGAGAGGGCGGCGGTAAAAATCGGCTTGCCAAATACGCATAAATAATTTAAAAATAAAATCTACAACTCGATAATTTTAATATAGCCTGGTGACAATCCGATACAATACCGAACTTTGAAAAAAAACTTCGAGCGATATAGCCATCCTCGCATCATTTGTAAATTTCTTACTCCCTCCCCTTTATAAGGGGAGGGTTGGGGTGGGGTAAAAAATTTACGACTCCTGCAAGGATTGCAATATCTAACACCCCTTAAAAAAACTGCAACTGTAGGCCAGCGATCCAAACCGTGCTAATAATCAGTAATTCCCCCTTCTAAAATCTAAAATCTAAAATCTAAAATGGTATAACGGCTCCCTTAGCCATCCTCCCTTAGCAATTAGCCATTCCCAAATTTATTTAAGATGGTGAACCAAATACATATCCAACTCGCCTTTATTTTTAGCATAAATTTTTCCTCGGTATTCGCATTCAAAAAAATCTCTAACTAATTCAAACGTGTCGTGAGAGATATTGATATTTCCAGGTACGCCGGAAGATTCCATTCGAGATGCAGTATTAACTGTATCTCCCCAGACATCATAGGAAAACTTTTTATGGCCAATTACCCCAGCAAGTATAGGGCCTGAATGAATGCCAATGCGGATATCCCAATAAGGGATATTTTGTTGAGCTTTCTGTATTTTTCTCAAATCCATGAACTGTCGAATTTCTATGGCGGCAAGTACAGCGTCAAAGGCGTGTGTTGGGCGAGGCGTAGGAATTCCCGCCGCACACATATAGCTGTCGCCAATAGTCTTCAGTTTTTCCATAGAGTATTTATCCATCACGCGATCGAAATAAGAAAAACAATAATCTAGTTCGTCAACCAACTCTCGCGGCGTCATGTTTTCAGATAACTGAGTAAAGCCTTTAAAGTCAGTAAATAAAACCGATACGCTATCATAATAAAGTGGTTCCACTTTGCCGTTATTTTTGAGCTCCTCGGCAATTTCCACCGGGAGAACATTCAACAGTAGCTGGTCAGATTTGTGCTTTTCGGCATCGAGTTCGGAATACAGGCTATTTATCTCTTTAAAGCGTTCAGCATTGCGGATGGCTGAGGATAGTTGCAAAGCCAAAAGATAGCCAATCCGCAAGTCTTCTTGAGTGTAAGCCCCCGGCTTGGTTGTGGCAAAATTAATTGTCCCTAAAACCTTACCTTCGCTTTCCAAGGGAAGGATAATTTGCGAAGCGTAGGGGGATAAAATAGCAGTACCACCCGCTTCTTGAATTAATTGAGGTTGACGTGTTGTGAAAGCCTTCTTAATAGGGCCGCCCTCTGTCAGGGCTGAAATATCTACAGGGATATGCGGGCCAAATAAGGTCATGCAAGCGTTAGTGCTGTGCAGACAAACGCTACAGTGTTCAAAGTCCAGCAGCCATTTGGCTTGCTTACCTACTACCCGCAAAATCTGGCCCAGATCGAGGGTGCGGTTAATGGCAGTGGCAATTTCGTTGACGGCGGAAATGCGGATGGAAAGCGCTTGAGCTTCTGCTAACAAACGGCGGGCTGTCAACAGAAGCTCTTCTCGATCTTGATCTTCTAGCCGATCGCCCATAATATGGGTATACAATATAGATTACAAAGCATCTATTTCGAGGGCTATTGCATCAGTATATCGGTTGACAAAGCTAAACAGGTCGGCTGTTGCAATAATCTCAAATATTTCAGAATCATCTAGCCCTAAATCCCGCAGGTTTTGGTAATCACTTTCTGTCATTTCCAGGGGTTTTGTAGCCGCCAGCAAGCCAAAGGTAATTACGGCTTTATCACGTTTTGGCAAAGGGCAGTTGGCAAAGTCAGAAACTAGGGTTCGCAGTAGTTCTTCGCTCATCCCCAAGGCTGACAATCCGTGCAGGTGAACTTGGAGAGCGTACTCGCTATTATTTGATTGGGAAATAGCGACGCCGACCATTTCTTTAAGGGTACGGGGTAAGTCTCCTTGCAGAATCGTTCCCCGGAATTTTTTCCAATTTGCTTCTAATAGGTCAGGGTTGATTGCCATTGACTTGAACAGGTTGGGGACGATGCCAAACCCCAAGTCTGTCAATATTTCTTCGTACACTGCTTTGGCTTTTGGATCTGTAAGTTGCTCGTATTCTATAAGTGGAAAGTGTGTCATTGTTGTGTTGAATTTTACAGCAGTTAATTTGGGTGGGAATTTACGTGTTTGTTATGTAACGCCACTCAAATGGCGACCTTACGACCTATCTTGGCTTTAGTCGGATTGATAATAAAATGCACCGCTGTCAGCAAACCGCGAATCATGAAAATGAGCTAGCAACAAATCTGATTCTTGAGGCTGGATTAAACCTGTAATTATAGCAGTAACCCGATCCAATAAAATTCTGTTGCGATCGGGTTTTACGACTAATTTTAGATGTTTCCAATGGTTGTTGTCAAGTATCGGCAATTCATCTGGCGCGGCGGTGTGAAATCTTACCACAACTCTTGAATTAGAGATGGCTGTTCGGTTCGCTAATTTTTAGGCAAAAAACACTGTTCGATCTCACATCTTGCACCATTGTCAAGAACAGGCTTTTCGGCCTGTTCCACAAAGAGTGAATTTTCTTGTGGAACAGGCAGGAAAGCCTGTTCCTAAAAAGCTTATTGAGAATGGTGCAACATCTCAGTTCGATCAAACTCCACAAATGGCCACAATCTTATACTCCGGCGCGCGCACAGGGGAAGAAATAAAACGCTGTGCATCGAGTTTATTGAATTAATCAGAAGCTCGATCGACAACCCATGCCCCAGACAAGCTAGGCTAACGCCTGCGACTAGAGTTATTATGGGTAAACTGTAAACTTCTATCATTGTCGCTGCATTTGCTATGAACCCTGCCCTGACTCAATTTGGCGCTCAGATGTCCCACCTCACGGGAGTTCGGGCAATTATGAAAGATATTATTGAAACTCTCAGAGCCGGCAGCGGGCAAGAGTTTATCAATTTGAGCGCCGGAAACCCGGTGATTTTACCGGAAGTCGAGCAGTTGTGGCGCGACTGCACTGCGGAACTTTTGGCGAGCCCGGAATACGGCGAGGTGGTTTGTCGCTACGGTTCCAGTCAAGGTTATCAGCCGTTTATCAATGCGGTATTGGCGGATTTTAATCAGCGTTACGGACTGAATTTGACCGATCGCAATATTCTAATTACTCCCGGAAGTCAATCGATTTACTTCTACGCAGCCAACGCTTTCGGCGGCTACACCGCACCCCCCCCATCCCCCCCTTACCAAGGGGGGGCAACGGCCAATCAATCCCCCCCTTACCAAGGGGGGGCAACGGCTAATCAATCCCCCCCTTACCAAGGGGGGGCTAGGGGGGGTAGCCTTAAAAATATCGTGCTACCGCTGAGCCCAGACTACACCGGTTACGGCGGCGTTAGCTTGATTCCCGAAGCGGTAGTCGCCTGCAAACCTACCCTCGATATTGATGCAGCCGCCCACAGGTTCAAATACCGCCCGGATTTCAGCCAATTGTCGATCGACCAAACCACCGGCTGCGTCATTTTTTCCCGTCCCTGCAACCCCACCGGCAACGTTCTCAGCGACGACGAAGTTAAGAAAATTGCCGATTTAGCTGCCGCTTTTGACGTACCGGTGTTCGTTGATTCCGCCTACGGCCCTCCCTTCCCGTCCTTGAATTTTACCGAAATGACGCCGATTTTTGGCGGCAATATCGTGCACTGTATGAGTTTGTCGAAAGCTGGATTGCCGGGAGAAAGAATCGGAATTGCGATCGGCGATGAAAAAATTATTCAAATATTAGAATGTTTTCAGACCAATATGTGCATTCATTCGCCAAGATACGGGCAGGCGATCGCAACTCGTGCCATTGCTTCCGGCGCTCTTGCGGATATTTCCATCAACGTAATTCGCCCGTACTATCAAAGCAAATTTGCGATCGTAGAAAGCACTCTAGAACAAGCAATGCCGAAAGATTTGCCGTGGTTTTTGCACCGGGGCGAAGGAGCAATTTTCGCATGGTTATGGCTGAAAGATTTGCCAATCACTGATTGGGAACTGTACCAAGAGTTGAAAAAAGTCGGCGTAATTGTCGTGCCAGGAAGTTCTTTCTTCCCCGGTTTGCGGGAAGATTGGCAGCACAAACATGAGTGTATACGCATCAGTTTGACTGCAACAAATGATGAGATTGAAACTGCCATGAAACGCTTGGCTCAAATGGTAGAAAAGCTTTATCAGTCAGTTGACAGTTGACAGTTGACAGTTGGCAGTTGGCAGTTGACAGTTGACAGTTGACAGTTGACTGTTAACATTCCCAATACTTCGGGTACGCGGTTCCTGAGCGACTCGTGCTGAGCGTAGCCGGAGTAAGTCGAAGGGCATTACAAGTGACCAATTACCAATTATCAGTTACCGATGATAATGACCGAAAGCATCCAGGATACCCGCCACGTGATTCATCCGTCCAGAAATAAAAAACCTGTATCCGATGAAACTTGCCGAACGTATTGATCTGTGGGGTCAATGCTTTAATCTAAAATCTAAAATCTAAAATCTAAAATCGATTGACTTTTTCCTTGGCAGATCGACTACAATTTAAAAAATAATTAGCAGCGCGGTGGGTTATGGCAGTGCAATTACTCAAAAGGTTGTTGACCGTAGAAGAATATCATTTAATGGGCAAAGCTGGTATTCTTTCCGAGGGCGATCGGGTAGAACTGATAGAAGGAGAACTGATCCAAAGGGCAGCAATTGGAACTCGTCATGCTTCCTGTGTGAGACGATTCATCGGACTGTTCAGCGAAATTCCCAGTAACCAGGCTTTTCTGGATGTGCAAAACCCCATCCAGTTGAGCGAGCGCACCGAACCTCAACCTGATGTAGTATTGCTGCAACCCCGGGCTGATTACTATTCAACAGCACATCCAGTACCGTCAGAAGTTTTGCTGTTGATAGAAGTATCCGATAGCACGGTTGATTACGATCGAGATGTGAAAGTTCTTATTTACGCTCGATCGCTCATTCAAGAAGTCTGGCTAGTAGATATAGAGGCACAATGTTTAGAAGTTTACCGCCAGCCAACTCCTAATGGTTACAGTTTAATCCAAAAATTTTGGCGGGGTCAACAAGTTGCGTCGCTCGCCTTTCCTGATTTGGAAGTGAATATCGATTTCGTACTGGGATAGATTCGGATTATAGGTGATAGAAAACATTCCCCAGTCCCCATTTTTCAATTAAACTACCCGATAAACAAAACTCAGAGTTGCCCAAACATTCACATCCAAAGCCAAATCATCCGTCGATATCCCCACTTTCTGTACCCCCGGAATGCTAGCCGCGTGCAAATCTTCGAGTACCGCCCGCGCCACATTTAAAGGATTCAACAACACTCGAATGGGCAGGGCATCCCTCGTTTGCTGCATTTCGGCTTCTATTGCAGCCAGAGTTTGAGCGAAGGGACTCTCACTAAATATAATCAGAGTTTCCGCAAGTCCGATCGGCAAGGATACCGCCCACCCGATCGCCCCAGCCGCCGGTACAATCAAATTCTCCCCCGGAGCGATCGCCCGCGACATTCCCCCCACAGCGTCTTTGCCCTCAGCGCCGAGCACTGAAAGCCGTCCCCCGCTATCCGAGCCAAATACCGCAAAGTAAACCGGGCGATCGCTGTCGTTATACAATCTGCATTGAATTCGGCTGCTGTTGCTCACATTTAATATATGAGCACTGGCGGATTTCTCACTTTCTCCGCTCAGCGGTTCCAGCCTATAATCACCGCCGGCCCGCACCGGCTCCCGCTGTGCCATGATCCGCGCTTGCGGTGCGGTAGTTGCCAGAACCGCCCGCACCTTCAGGCGCGAAGACCCCTCATTGGCTGTCAGCCGCAGCAACTTCCCAGCGTGCAGCGCTTTCAACTGCGGAGTCAAGCGCTGCACCGCCACCTTAACTGCTTCTCCCCCGTCGCCCTCAGTATCGGGAATCAGCATTTGAGCCAAAGAAAACAAACCGTAACGGCTTGGATACAAAGCAGGCTCGTGAGCCGAGGAAGTTTCGGCTAAAGCCGTTTCCGAGACTCTGCCGAACCGACAGTCAGCCCATTGCTCACTGCCTACCGCCGAAACTTGTGGCACAGTCGCAAAGGCGCTGGTAGCGTCCACGCGCTCGATGCGTTCCAAACCTGAGTCCAAAGCTACTGTCAAACCGATATTTCGCGGCAATACCCGAACTTCTTCCCTCACGAGTTCGCCGACTGTTAATTGGCCGTCTGTTTGAGCAGACCCATCTAAAACTTGGGCTTTAGCAGAGAGGCCCGTGCGTCCCCGCAGCAAAAGCCTCGCGCCCTCCGAGTCATCCACAGCAAACACAGAACCCCCGGAGCACTCCAAAACCGAGGGCGACAACCCCCCCAGCCACAACTGCACAGTTTTGCCCCCCTCTTCCACCGCCGTCACAGCGCCGTCAGATGCAGGGGAATTCAACATTAAATTTGAAAAATTCACCGCTGATGCGGTGGTTAAATTGTGATTGAGAATTTGCGGTTGCTGCGATAACCCCGCGATTTGCTCGACAGTACCCGCAGCGCGACTGAAATTGACGCTGAAGCTGCTAGCGGGAGTTGCCCACCACAAAGTTTGGGTGAGGGCGTAGGTAAACAAACCTGCGGTAAATCCGCCCCACTCTTGTTCGGCGGCGAGTTGGGAATCCGCACCCGCGGCAAGTACGGTGGCAGCAGGACGAAGATTTTTGCGGGTTCGGAGGTCTTGGGCAAACGTTAATTCTGGGAGGCCCGGCTCGCCGATGGTGGGGCGGGGGCGGGAGCGAATGCGAAAGTTGCCGTTTGTGGGGAAACCCCGATAGTGGTAGCTGGTGTCGAGGATGGCGATCGCATTTTCTGTCGTGAGCGATCGCATCAACAGCAACAGCGTTTCCTCTAAAATATCGTTCACCGCCCGGTTTGCTAACAACGGCAAAACATCATCCGCCGGCACCAAACTGTTTTGGATTTTTCCGGGAGACTCGCCCAAGCTGACTCGACTACCGCAGCCGCTAAAGTGAAAAACTACCACGTCACCGGGTTTTGCTTGTTGAGTCAAGTGAGTGATAAAAGCCGTCTCGATATTCTCCCTCGTAGCTTGAGCGTCAGTCAAAGTCAAAATGTCCGACGGCACAAACCCAAACCGATATATCAGCAGTTCCCGCTGCATTTCCACATCCGTAACGCAGCCGTGCAGGGGCGAGTCTGGATATTTGTCAACGCCAACCAACAAAGCCAATTTCCTGGCTGTCGGCTGCGCTAAGGCTTGGAGGTAGCGCGAGCCCAACGGCAGCCACAAAGCCTCGCTGATGCCGATGGCGGCCAGCACCCGGCCAGCTTGCTGCAAAAATTCCCGCCGCTTGAGTCCCATTTTTAAATAGCTTTGAATTTTTAGTTTGGAATTTTCAGTTAAATTCCCCTCAAGAATTTTAGGGAATTTAATTAAGTTGTGAGTGTTTAGTATTAAGATAATTTTTAAGTTTTAAGTTTTGAGCTTTAAGTTTAAAATTATAAAATTTCAACTCAAAACTCAAAATTCAAAACTCTTCAGAATGTCGCCGACACCCAAGTTCAAGATTTAAATCTCGTAATTGAAAATATTCATTGCCTTGGCTAATTCTGCGGCGACTTCCGGCCGGGAAAACTGGGGCGGCGGCAATTTTCCAGCGCGCAGCATTTCCCGAACTTTGGTTCCCGACAAATGCACCCGTTGTTCGGGAGTGCTGGGACTTGTTTTAGTTGTAGCCATTTGTTCCGTCAGCGTGCAATAGAAAGCGTGCTCGAATTTCATCGGCACAATTCCCAATTCTCCCGGCTCAAATTCATCAAAAATATGTTGGGCATCGTAAGTGCCGTAATAATCGCCAACTCCAGCATGATCGCGCCCCACGATAAAGTGAGTGCAGCCGTAGTTTTTGCGGATTAAAGCATGAAAAATTGCTTCTCGCGGCCCGGCGTAGCGCATTGCCGCCGGATTAATTGCCAAAATTACGCGATCTTTTGGATAGTATTTTTCTAGCAGAATTTCGTAGCAGCGCATCCGCACGTCAGCGGCGATGTCGTCATCCTTAGTCGTCCCGACTAGCGGGTGCAGAAACAAGCCGTCTACTGTTTCTAAGGCGCATTTTTGGATGTATTCATGTGCGCGGTGAATAGGGTTTCGAGTTTGGAAACCGACTATGGTTTTCCATCCTTTTTCTGTGAACAGCATTCTCGATTTCGCCGGGTCAATTTGGTATTGGGGAAACCGGGGGTCTAGTCCGCGTTCCAGCAGCCAAATGTCCCCTGCGAGGTTAACGGGGCCTGATTTGTCTACTACCTGGACGCCCGGGTGTTTGAGGTCGTCGGTGCGGTAGACGTTGAGGGCTTCTTCTTCTTTACTGTAGTGATATTTTTCTGCAAGTTCCAAGAGCCCGACAAATTTGCCCGCCGGCGAGTCGAGGCGCACTAAAGTTCCTGCTTTCAGGGGGGCGGCGACTTCTTCTGTTACCGAGAGGGTGATGGGAACCGACCAAGGGAGGCCGTTGGAGAGGCGCATTTGTTTAACGACCGATCGATAATCAGCTTCGTTCATGAACCCTTTGAGGGGACTCAGGGCGCCGATGGCGATCATTTGCAGGTCGGAGATTGATCGATCCGAAAGCTGGACTCGCGGCAAGACTTCTGCTTTGTCGAAAAATTCTTGTCTTTGGTCTAGTGTGGCAATGCGGTTGACCAGGATGCCGCCGTGAGGGGCAATGCGGTCTGAATGCTGGCTCATGTCGATTTGAAGTTGTGGGTTTTAGCTGCCAGAGTACATAGTATCAAGCGGTGGCTGCAATTCTACATTTTTTAATTGTTCTGGACTTATGCAGAACGCTACTTTGGGAGCGCTGTAATTCTTTAACTGTAAACTCCCGCACTCCAAACTCTCAACTTTCCTGTCAAGTTTGCACTTGAAATTCTTCGGGATATATTCCCCAATTTACCCAGCTAATCGCTTCTTTCGCCGTTAGCGAAGCCCTCGAAGAGGATCGCACTTTTGGCGGCACTCGCAAGGCATGAAGGTGTCCCGTACTCGGACAAGTCATCTTTAACAAATAAATTGGCTCTATGTCAATATTATTCTCTATTTTCAACAAAGTATATTCTTGCCAAGTATCCAATTCAGTTGCTTGCAATTCTTGACAAATTCTCGGATAGCCGATCGCCTGAATCAAAACTCGCCGCACTTCGGCATTCTGTTCTGTTAACAGCCATGAAGCTTGC
Source organism: Microcoleus sp. B9-D4 (assembly GCF_036705105.1). NCBI lineage: Bacteria > Bacillati > Cyanobacteriota > Cyanophyceae > Oscillatoriales > Microcoleaceae > Microcoleus > Microcoleus sp. B9-D4. The sequence goes on along the minus strand of NZ_JAUBTS010000012.1, from coordinate 15,558 downwards.
CAAGATTGGGGCGGAATTTGACCGATTATTTCCGGCAGTCGGACGCCACGATAAGAGTATAGACTGAACTTGTCAGCAAATTCAACCGCTGGTTGACATAAAGCGTGGAGCAAATATTCGTTGTCAAAATGAAGTTGGATCGGGCGATCGCACACAAAGCACATTTTCTCAAACGGGTAAATCCAGCCGCAGTTTTCCATCTGAAATCTCCCGCCCAACTTCCTTCCTAATTTGACGTAAACTTCGTCTTTAACATGAAGGTGCAGTTGATTCATCAGTTGAGCGTACAGCGGATTATAGAGTTGGCTGTAAATCTTATTTTCTAATTTCCTGTCCAGTTGACTTCTTAATATATCGTACAATTCATTATGAATTTTGTTTCTGATTTCGCTGGCCATTCCCAGACCATAATCGCGTATCCTTAGCGGTTCAACTGCTTGCAAAGCTATGTAAGGGCTGTCAATCGATTTTAGATTTTAGATTTTAGATTTTAGATTTTAGATTTTAGAGGCGATTCCACGGATAAATGCGGGGGCTTGAGGATTTTCGATTTTCGATTTTGGATTGATTCCCTTGTAGGCGGTGTTGATGGCCGCTGTCGCTTGCGGGCGATCGATCGATCTGTGCGATCGAAAGTCCAATTTGTCGCCACTGCTCGCGATAAATCGGAATTAGCGCTGTTTGTTCGGGAGTAATTGCGATCATAGGTACAGCTAGATTATTTAATTTGCGATCACACTTTTTCGCTCTCGCCTCTGGTAAAAAAATATTATTAAGTTGGTAATAACAAGGGAATTTTCCTATAAACCTATTTTATTAGATTCGTCAACTTATTGGTATAAATTAACAATTGTTTGCAAAACACCTAAAATCATAGGAACATTATCGAGACAATAAACATCAACATCAATAATTAAATTCTTTCCTTCTAATTTAAGAAACCGCCAGACAACGCCAGTAGTTACGCAGCCATATACTGCAGGTATGGAATTGTGTTCGCGTTCGTTAAATAGCTGAGCAGCTACCATTTGTGCTGCACACTGTGGCAGACAAGATTCTATTTCTCCGCCTTTAGTTTCTCTCAATGCAAAAACCGGAACTTTAATTTCAAAAGCCAACGGAACAGAAGACATTAGAAAGTCGCATTCCCCATTCAATCCCAGCTCAGCATCTACATCAAATGACCAACCAGAAAAAACAGAAAATTGTCTGTTGTTCCTTTCTCTAAATTCTAACAGAATAGGAGAAATAATCCGTTCTGAACGTTCTTTTACAGTTGTAACAGCAGTGTTAGAACTAATTTCAATTGCTCTCCAAAGCCATTCGGAGGGTTCTACAGGAACCACCTTGGCACTCAAAATAGGACTGAGTGATAGCTCCAATCCAAATCGCTCTTCTAATTGTTGGAAAGTAAAGGATTTGTAAGACATATTTCTCTAATCAGTCGGTGAAAATAAAGATTACTTCGAGATAGAAAGCGAGTGGATAAATTCTCAACTCGATTGTATAGCAACCCTTGCCGGATTTTGTCAACCTCTCTTTTCTTCCTTCCTCTCTATTCCCTCGAACTTCGACATCGATCCGTTAGTTAAATCCGTCGAGCGAATCCGTTGCCGAACTTCCCTCTTCCTGCTAAACATTTAACCACTCAAGGAGTACCCTGGGCGCGGGCAACAAAATCATTAACAAAAGCCCGATCGCCAGCAACCCCAAAAAATCCCGCCGATTATCCAATTCACTGACATCATTCAAGGCCGGTTCGTCGTTTAGCGGCGTGAAAAACAAAATGATCGCCCACAGCAGCAAACCCTGTTCCAAAAAAGAAAGCAGCAGCATACAAAGTCTAGCAACTTGCCCGATCGCCATACTCGCTCGCTGGCCGAACATCGCGTGTACAATGTGCCCGCCGTCGAGTTGTCCCACCGGCATCAAATTAAACGCCGTCACGATCAAACCCAAATAACCCGCCACCGCTACCGGATGCAAATCGATCGCAGTTTCCGCATTGAAAGCACCACCCAAGGTTAACTTGCTCAACAAAGTCATCAGCAGCGAAAAACTGGGTTTGAAAGAGTCAAAATTTAACATTCCCGACTGGTCAGACAGCGGTACAATAGTCGAATGATTCAAACCCCAAATTAATAATGGCACTGTCGCCACTAAACCCGCAAGGGGGCCGGCAATGCTAACATCAAATAAAGCTCGGCGGTTGGGAATTGGACTCCGTATTTGAATGAAAGCCCCAAAGGTTCCTAAGAAAAAAGGAATCGGAATAAAATAAGGCAAAGTCGTGCGAATTTTGTAGAATTGGGCTGCTAAATAGTGGCCGGATTCGTGAATTGCTAAAATTGTAATTAGAGCCAGCGAGTAAGCCAAACCCTGCAGCAACATTGATGGGTTGGACTGCAAAGCTTGTTCAGTAACTCCGGCAAGTCGTGCCCCGACAAGGGTAGTCGTAAACACCGTGATCAGCAGCAAAGCTAATGCGAAAAATGGCCGGGTTACAGATTCGGTTTGGACAGGAGTTTCCCCTGATTGGTGGCTGGGATTGGGAACTATAGCAAAAAAAGGTTGACCGCTCAAGCTGTTTTGAAATACTACTAAAAAGCGATCGCCAAACAGCCTCTCCACATTCTCCCGAATCGCCTCATAAGCCGCCTCCGGGTTGGTTCGCAACTGTCCGCGACAAATTACAGCCTGTGGCCGAAATTCCAAATCTCGCAAAAAGTAAATTGACCAAGGAAAACAATCGCGCAAACTCGCTTCTTCTGCTGCATTGATCGGGCGCACGGGCGGTTTTGGCTTTACAGGTTCAGTCGCAGAGTCTGCTATCTGCTCAGCAGTTTCGGCGGTAATTTTCTTGCGCCCCAACTGTACCAAAAACCAATACAAAAAAGGGCAAACCAGAAAAGGTATAATTACCAACTCCGGCGGTACAGTTTTGCTGGTGCCGTAAACTAACATCCAACCAGTCCAAATCAGCGCGGGCGCCATCATTACCAGCCACAGCAGCCATATCGGAGTCCTGGTGATGCGGCTGGTGCCGTTTTGCAACAAGAAGTACGATATCAGCCCCAATACGAACAACCATAGTAAAAAGAACATAATATTTATCCCATTCCCTTCTGAAATACTTCCTTGAAACAACAGAGTTCAGTCTCCAAACAACCCAGGCCCGTGCTCGACAATATCCTGGCTTTCCCCCCTAACCGGGATACCCTGGGTGCAACAGCCTATTTCATTGTAGAAAACCAAACTAACATCCTGGTGGATTGTCCCGCTTGGGATGAGATTAACCAAACATTTTTGCGGGAACACGGCGGCGTGCGACTGCTGTTTCTCACCCACCGTGGCGCTATCGCCAAGGCGCGGGAGATTCAGGAAGCCACGGGGTGCGAGATCCTGATTCAAGAGCAGGAAGCTTATTTACTGCCGGGTTTGAAGGTGACGGTTTTTGAGCGAGAATTTGTTGTGAGCGATCGAATCAAAGCATTTTGGACTCCTGGCCATTCTCCTGGTTCCTCTTGCCTTTATCATAATGGCAGCGGTGGAGTGCTGTTTTCGGGTAGGCACTTGCTCCCCAACCGAGAAGCCGCCCCAGTACCGCTGTTGACAGCAAAAACTTTTCACTGGCCTAGGCAAATTAACAGCGTGAAGTCAATTATCGATCGATTTTCGCCGGAAACTTTACAGTATATTTGCCCCGGTGCAAATACTGGTTTTTTGCGGGGAAAAGGATCGATCGATCGAGCTTTTGAGAAATTAGCCAATCTGGATTTAGCTGTTTGTTTGCAGTCAAAACCTGATCCCTAAATGTATGCTGCAACATCAAAAAATGAGCTGATACCAATTTAATGTGAAGTTGCATATATTTCGATCCCCCTAAATCCCCCTTAATAAGGGGAGTAGGGGTTGACTTTGACCAAGCTCTTGTCCCCCCCTTAGTAGGGGCGGTGCGACCCCTACTCCCCGTGCCCGCCCTCTTGGTTAGGGGGGATCAGATTCTACGGGGCCTCATATAAAATGGGTATGACGCGCTAATTATAGCGGTAAGGTGCGCCTAGCGCACCCTACATTATTCTGCAATCTCTTAGAGATGAAGTTCGTGGGTGAAGTAGCGGTTTCAACCGCCGATTATTACCTTGGAAAAAACTGTGGAAAAAACCGAAAAACAAAAAATGCTCGCCGGCGAATTGTATTTAGCTGCCGATGAGCAATTAATTTTAGAGCGCCAGCGAGCCCGCCGTCTCGCCAGAACCTACAATTCTACCCGCGAAGACGAACCAGACAAACGGTTAGAAATTCTCGCAGAATGGTTCGGTGCAGTTGGGCTAAAAGTTGAAATCGAGCCACCTTTCTACTGCGACTACGGCAGCAATATTTATGCTGGAAACGGATTGTATATGAATTTTGGCTGTGTGATTCTCGACTGCAATCGAGTTAACATTGGCGAAAATTTACTGTGTGGGCCCAACGTACAAATTTACACCGCTCTTCACCCCACAGACCCGGAAATGAGGCTTTCTGGCCTAGAACTCGCCGCTGAAATTAATATTGGCAATAATGTTTGGATTGGCGGCGGCAGTATTATTTGTCCAGGAGTCACTATTGGCGACAATAGCACGATCGGCGCAGGCAGTGTTGTTGTCAAAGATATTCCTGCAAACGTCGTGGCGGCGGGGAATCCTTGCCGAATCATCCGGCATCTACCTTGATGTGGTACGATCGACACAATCGTGCGATCGGCTCCTTGGAGCTTAACCAAAAAATTTTAGGTTTAGAACAGCCGGTTTGAGATTTTTCACGTAAAATCCAGAAAAAAACCGTGGAATAAATCTAAAACCGCTTAATATCAAATCCGTTAGCATCGGAATAGTAAATTCGAGTTGACAGTGAACAGTCAACAGTCAACCGTCAACCGTCAACATCATTCCGGTGTAACCGGAAATGATATAATTTCTTGTTCCCGGTTTCCACACTACCAAGCTTTTCTTATGACGACTGCAACAGTTTATCCCAACGCTCCTGATCTCTGCACCGACGACTACATAGCAGTCGGTGTAGCTACCTGCTTCATTAAAGAAGAAGGCGAAGTTTTTGAAGTGCAAGTAATCGAAGCTATTCCCTCAGCAGCTTTAGAAGCAATTTTGAAGGGAATTCCCACATCCTATTTAATGATTTGCGGGACGACTTTGGGAGCAGTGCTCGACGGCGAAACACCTAAAATGTTGCCAGAATTCCCGACATCAGCTCAGTTTAGCGAAGAATTTGGCTTTCGGGCGATCGCTGCTGCCCGCACTTACAAAATCCGCCCCCAAGCTCAACTTCACATTCCCTTGGGAACAGTTCGCAACGACTTTACTTATTCCTTAGAACGCAAAAGGGTGCTCAACTCCGAGCGCGTCATTCGCACTGAAGACAACGTGAAACAGCACGAACACACTCACAAGGTTCTTTAAACAAATCGCGCAACTGGGGCAATTTAGCAGTGCCTCAGCCAGCGGATGCACCGAAAATAATTTTGAGTGTTGAGATGTAAATTAAAGATTTAACAAGTTTTTCCTTCATTAATAATGAACGAAAAACTTTTAATATTTCGTTATGAAGCGATACTGCGGACTGTTTTGGATTACCAACCGTAGAATAAGGGTTTCAAGGCGATCGCGTACTCGAAATACCAACCGAAAATCAAGGGTTTCAGACTACCAACTAAAAACTGTCTGGACTATTGAGTAAGACACACACCAAACATCTCAACCTAAAAAGTTTACTGCTCACATCACCTCAATAACATAAATTATTAACGACTGTAAAAAATAATTAAGTAGTTGATAAACTTTTTTAAGTTGTCAAAAATGTGGTATAATATTATTCCTGTTTAACAAAGTGATATCCAATCGGGTAGCATCGGAATTAATATTACCCACAGCTAGGACACGGCAGTGCTGTGTCCCTACAATTAATCTGGGTAGGGAAACGGCACTGCCGTGTCCTTGATATCATTCCGGTGGAACCGGAAATGATAGGAGCTGCTCGGGGGGAAAAAAATTAAAAAATCCCCGCAATTATTGAATGCTAGTAGTTTAAGACTACTGGCAGGCGGGCAAGTAGATCGTAGGTGAGCTAAGGATTTCAATCTCACAAATTGGTCAAACCATGCGAAGCTTTGCGAGAGTAAAGTGCTGGAAATTAACTCGACTATTGCCAGCGGGATTAAAGGGCGAATACCATCTTCGGTATCAAACTGCGCTCTTAATTTTGGGTGGAACAATTCTGGCAGCTAGCATTACTGGTTGTATGAGCTATCAAAGCGTTCGCCGCTTGATTATCACTAAAAGCGAGCGAAATGCTTTGTTAGAAGTTAGGGATCGGGCCAACAAGATCGATCGCTGGCTCGGCACTAGAAAGGCTGAGATCGAAATCCTCGCCCACACTCCTCCGGTTCGTTCGATGAATTGGTCAGTGGCCGAGCCTTATTTAAAATCGGAAGTAAATCGACTGCAAGAATTCCAGCACTTGGCATTAATTGATCCCGACGGTTCTTATTTCACCACAAAAGTGGGCAGAGCGTTGATTAATGTGAGCGATCGCCAACACTTTAAAAAGGCAATGGCTGGGGAAGTCTATGTTTCAGATCCTACCATTTCTCGCACGCTCAAAAAACAAAGTATTGTTCCCATTTCGGCTCCCGTGTGGTCAAATTCGGTAAATTCTATTGATAAAACAGCACAAAAGCCGATCGGCGTAATGAACGGCGTCATTAGCATCGACCGAATTGCCCAAGTAATAAGAAAGCTGGAATATGGCCCCGGAACTTATGCTTTTGTTCTCAATTCTCAAGGAGTGCCGATTGTGCATCCCGACGCTCGATTAATTGGAAATATCGACAATTCGGCTCCCAGTCTTTTAGAGTCAGCAGATGCTAATTTGGCAAATGTAGCCCGCGAGATGGTTTATCAAAAAACGGGCATTGTGCTGACTCAAATCAACGATGCCAGAGTTTATGTTGCCTATCTTCCTTTAGAACAAGCTGAATGGTCGATCGCCCTCGTAATTCCCGGCGACAATCTCGAAAAAGAACTCCTTCCTTTCAAGATACTAGCAGTAGCCGCCGGCGTACTTGCCGCCGCAGCTATTTTCTCCGCAATTGTGGGGCTCAAGCTGTTTGCCCTAAATGGCATTCGCAGTCGCACACAAGCCCTTCTCCACCGATTGAGTGGCCGCATTCGCGCTTGCTTGCAGCTCGATCGCATCCTCCAAACTACAGTAGACGAACTCGGTACTTTACTGAAGCTCGATCGAGCAATTTTCGCATGGTACGATCCCCGACAAGATACTTTAGAATTTGGCTGGGAATATTGCCGGGAAGGTTTGCCGGGGCGCTTGGGAATCTTTGGTGTTCCAGGAGGGCCCTCTGGAGATTTAGCTGCACGGCTTCACCGCTGCGAAACGATACTGCTATATAAAACCGCTTCCCCTGATGCCACAGCGTCTGAGGAACACGCCCATATCGAACTCACAAATAGTCACTACGCAGCAGTACCCGTACTAACTGAGAATCATCGGCTTGGATATCTGTTCGCCTGTGCAAACCGCCGATTTGCGACTCCCGACGAGGTGCAAGTTTTGGAAGCAATTGCAGACTCACTGGCGATCGCAATTTCCCAATCCCAACTCCACGGGCAAATTCAAGAAGAACTCAAACTTTTGGAAGAAGTATTAGCCAAACTCAGAATCACCGAAGAGCATTTAGTACAAAGCGAAAAAGTTACAATGGTGGGTCAACTAGCCGCCGAAGTCGCCCAAGAAATTAATAACCCGATTAACTTTATTTACGGCCGCCTGATTCACCTCAACGATTATATCAAAGATTTGCTTAGCATAATTCGCCTCTATCGAGAACAATATCCCGAACCTGTGCCACGAATTGCAAAAAAAATAGAGACTTGCGACCTAGATTTTATCAGCCAAGAGTTGCCGCACATCCTCAATTTTTTGAAAATAGGAGCCGATGGCATTCGCCAGATAATCCTGGCTTTGAGGAAATTTTCACTTCCTGACGAAGCCAACAAAGAACACGCCAACGTTAATGAGAGCATCGACAATATTTTGCTGGTGCTGGCTCACAGACTGGAGCAAAAAATATTAGTAGTCAAGGAATACCACAACCTGCCGCCAATTTTGTGTTATCCTGCTCAACTGAGCCAGGTATTCGCGAGTCTGATATGCCATGCTATAGATGCAGTTAAAAGTATTGAAAACTCTGCTCAAATTATTACAATCAAAACCGATATTTTAGAGGATGATACAGGCAGGTTTATTGTTGTATCGATCGCCCACAATGGCTCTATAATTACGCAGGAAATTCAACACAGAATATTTGAGGATTTTGGCCATAATAAATCATTTAAAAATTTTACAGGGTTGGATCTGTCGGTTTGCTATAAAATTATTGTAGAATTGCACGGTGGCAGCCTGACAGTTGAATCTCCGGTTCAACCTCAAATTAAATCTCAAACTGGGGGCGGTGCTGAGTTTAGGGTAAAATTGCCGATCGTTTGATATCGCATTTTGCCGCCAGGGAAACCCGTCGCAAATCTTGCTAGTAAGCGGCGCGACAAGCTTAATGTCGGTTTGTAGTGAGGACTTTAGTCCTCATAAAACGGAGGACTTCAGTCCTCACTACAAACCTGATTATCATTTTTTAACCAAACTTGATATGATAGGATTAGGGAAATAATAAAGGTGCAACCACAGCAAACAACCAGCCTCCCATTACCAAGACTTCCGCAACAATTAATAAAATATTTCTGTTCATTTTCAAATTAAGCATTTTCACATTAAGAGCGATCGACAAAAGAGCGAATTTTCTTCCACCAAGCAGCCGGCGAATCTTCCGGGCGATATGCGGCATCAAACATCGACAAAATTAGCGGCAAACCCCCCACCTTCGCACTCATCAACAAGTGCATTGCCAGACAAAATACCAATACCACCCAACCAGAAGCGTGTAAATAATACCAAACCTGCGTCAATTCCCCAGCCGGCAGCCATTCTTCCTTAACCATACTGCCAGAAGCGATCGCCCAAGTCAGTGCCAGCAACATCAATGTATTAACAATCCGGTGCAAACTGTACCACCAAATCGGTTTTCCCAACTGCGTTAGTTTCCCAAAAGAATCCGGCTGCACCAAGCGTTTTTGACCTGCGTGGAAACTGTACAATGCAAAAGTCGGCATTATTCCTAACAGCAACATCTTGCCAAAGGTACCGTGAATCCCGATAATATCTGCAATTTGAGGCACGGGGACTTTGCCAAACCGCCCATCGTAGGTGTTGTAAACCAGAAATGCGCTCAAAATTGCTAAAAGCGCGATCGCAGCGTTAACCCCATGCAGTAATCTGAGCAGCAATGGCTGGTAGGGTCTAGATGGCGGCATAGTCAATTCTGCTACTTGATAAATAATCTTTTACACAATACAGCTAACCGCTGATTTTTTCAACCTTCGCCAATTGTGAAATAAATGTGAGTCAAAAATGAATAGATTATGATAATAACGCAATTGTATCAAAATTTAGTGTAAACTAAAACAGTCAAGAGGAACACTTTATTTATAACACCTAACACTTTACAAAAATGGATGCAGCCACTACCGTTTTACTTTCATTAGGACTAGCAGCAGATGCTTTTGCTGTAGCTGTTTCGAGCGGTTTAGCAATCAAACACATGAAAGTCAATAAAGCTTTAAAAATTGCCTTATTTTTCGGAGGTTTTCAAGCTTTAATGCCCGTAATAGGATGGTTGATAGGTCTTAGTTTTAGTTTTTTGATCACACCGATCGACCATTGGATAGCTTTTGGGCTTTTGAGTTTCATTGGCGGGAGAATGATTTATGAATCGCTGCAAAGCGAAGAATGCGAGAAAAAGTTCAATCCCTTAGATACGGGGACTTTGATAACGCTGTCGGTGGCGACGAGTATCGATGCCCTCGCAGTTGGCCTCGGATTTGCTGTCCTGAAAGATTCTATTGCTCCTGCGGTGACTGCGATCGGATTTATTACTTTCTTTTTAGCCTTTGCAGGCGTGTTTATCGGTCACAAGTGCGGCAACTTATTTGCTAATAAAATTGAGATAGTGGGCGGAGCAATTTTGATTTTCATTGGCAGCAGAATCTTGTTTATGCACTTGACAGAAGTGCCATTAGTTATCGGCAATTAGTCGGTAGTCAGTAGTCAGTAGTCAGTAGTCATTGGTAATGGAATGGGTAATTGGCAAACAGGTAATTGGCAAACAGGTAATTGGGAATTTTCCCAAATGACAACTGACAACTGACAACTGACAACTGACAACTGACCCAAAAATGCTATAACAGCAATATTGTGTTAAAGGATAAAATTTTCGTGCTGAAACTTTACGGCGCAGCCCGCAGCAGGGCCTCAATTGTCAAGTGGTATCTAGAAGAAATAGCGGTTCCCTACGAATTCGTCACCCTAGATATGCAAGCAGGGGCACACTTGCAGCCAGAGTATCTCGAAATTAACCCGATCGGCAAAGTACCCGCGATCGCCGACGGAGATTTTAAACTTTGGGAATCCGGCGCAATTCTGCTGTATTTAGCTCAAAAATATGGTAAAATGCCAGACACTTTGGAGCAGCAAGCTCAAATCGTGCAGTGGGTCACGTTTGCTAACGCCACCCTGGGGCCGGGAATATTTACAGAAGCAACTCGCGATCGCGAAACTCCCAAGTTGTTAAAACCGTTAAATGAAATCTTCGAGAAACAGCCCTTTGTAATGGGTGATGAATTTGGCGTAGCCGACGCAGCAGTCGGGTCAATGTTGGCCTACATTCCGATGATGCTAAAACTCGACCTCAGTGCTTATCCGGCCGTTGTAGATTACATCAAGCGGATCTCAGAAAGGCCGGCATTCAAAAGTGCGATCGGCGGTAGCTGAAGGATGGCACTACACGGATTTTGACACGGATACACGGATGAATTATTGAGGGTGAGTCAGGAGTCAGGAGTCAGGAGTCAGGAGTCAGAGGGCCGAGGAATAAAACTTAATAGCTAAAAGCAGGGGCAATTCAAAAATTGCCCCTGCTTTTGAGGAAATCAAACTTATCTAAATCCGACAGCCGCCTGCCAAACAAAAGCCAGCAGCAAGAAAAATACGGGAATGACCGGCAAAACATTAACCAAAGGCTCAAAAATCGAATAAGCTTCGGGCAGTTTTGCTAAGAGTAATGCAGCTTCCATGAATCAACCTACCTATCCAACAGAATTTTCATAATTGTCGCATATCTTTACCCACGGCAATCATGATTGATCGACTCTCGGTGCAAGCCAGTAGGCAAACTCTTCAGTAAATCGATCGGCCAAAATCGCCTCCCGCATCCTCCCAGTAAAGCGAATCAACTCCGTCACATTGTGAAGCGCCAGCAAAGTATACCCCAGCACTTCGTTAGCCCGCGCCAAATGGGCCAAATAAGCCCGACTGAATTTTTGGCAGGTATAACAAGGACAAGACTCATCCAGCGGAGCAAAATCCTCCCGGAACCGAGCATTTTTCAAACTCCAGCGTTCCCCACCAACAAATGCCGTCCCGTGGCGGGCCAGCCGAGTCGGAATCACGCAGTCAAACATATCTACGCCACTCGCCACCGCCAGCGCCATTTCCCGATAAGTCCCAATCCCCATCAAATAACGCGGTTTATTTGTCGGCAACAGAGGCGCAGTCACCTTTACAATCTCTGCGATCAAATCCCCCGATTCCCCCACACTAACGCCACCGATGGCGTAGCCTGGTAAATCCAAATCTACCAACTGGTTCGCCGCGCGCGATCGCAAATCGGGGAAAACGCCCCCCTGGACGATGCCGAACAAAGCTTGATCCGGGCGCGAGTGAGCTTGAATGCAGCGTTGCAGCCAGCGGTAAGTGCGATTTGTGGCAGCCTCCACCTCCTCCCGCGTAGCGGGGTAAGGGGGACACTCGTCAAAGGCCATAATCACATCAGCGCCCAACTGATTCTGAATTTCGATCGATCGTTCCGGCGTCAAATTAATCATGCGGCCATCGCGGGGAGAACGAAAAGTCACCCCATTCTCAGAAATAGTCCGCATTTGGCTCAAGCTAAACACCTGAAAGCCCCCCGAATCCGTCAGCATCGGGCCTGGCCAAGCCATAAATTTATGCAATCCGCCTGCGCCTGCGACAATTGCTTCCCCCGGCTGCAGGTGCAAGTGATAAGTATTTGCCAAAACCATTTGAGAACCCGCCGCCTCAAGATGTGCCGGTGTCAAAGTTTTGACATTAGCTAGCGTCCCCACTGGCATAAATTTAGGCGTTTCCACAACACCGTGGGGAGTAGCAAAAACCCCTGCACGCGCTTGGGTATGGCTGCAATTAGCCTGACATTTAAAAGAAAATTTCGCCTTGTCCTCAGTCATTAGTCCCCGATGCTCGTTAACCGCTACTCGGCCGTCCGTGTTATTTAATCTATTGTTGTTGACATCGCGACAAAAAAAACCATGACCCCGCCCAAAAACGGAGACAAGTTTCCGACAATCGTCGTGGAGGGCAAAAAATTTTAGACCTTAGTTCTAACTCCCAGATTCACGGCGCTGCAAGTAAATCTAAAATCTAAAATCTAAAATCTAAAATCGACTGACCATTAAAAGGGGGAATCATCTTCGTCCAATTGCAGATCCCAGTTGCCTGAGAGTACCTGATCGACAACCGCATCCAAAGCCGCAGCATTTAAATTCCGGGCGAATTGCTCTTGCAAAGGATTGGAGAGGGGAATTAACCGCAACTGCCGTCCCTCTTGAATCAGGTCAAAATAAGCACCATCGACCGGGGACTGTTTCAGTTCCAGGTAATCAAAACTATACACGTTCAAATAAAGCGCATGGTTGGCAATCAGGGTAGAACGGTGGGGGTTGGCGAAGACTTCGAGCACATAACCTTCCCCTTCGCTATAAATCTGGCCATCTTGTATGTGAAGGTAGCGGACACGTCCTAAATCAAACAGCAATCTTTTGATATCGCGTTTGTTGACGACGATCCCTGTATCGATGATGCAAGGAGCAACTACCCTGTTATTCAATTGATCGTGACTCATGGAGTAAAAGCCTCTGTTGTAGTATTTTCCCGTCTTGAAAATCAGGGAGTTAGCTAGAATTTTTGGGAATGGAAACGCGGATCTTGAGCTTAGTTATTTTAGAGAGGGAGCTTTGGGATCGCTGCCGACAGAGGTTTTCCGGGGAAAAGAGCGGGCGACAGGAGGAATGCTCGATCCAAAAAACTAGGGTGTTACAGTCCAATTCTGGCACACACTAATCGATTGACAACTGCATACCTGATGAAAAATTTTCTATCTTATGGTGGATGATAAATTGGTTCGGTCTACGATCGACTTTTTCCGGAATCAAGGCGCTGCCATCGCAGCCGCAGTCGCTTTTTATACTTGTTTGCCAGTACCGGTGTCTTGGACTTTGGAGTTTCGGGGCATTGCCCGCTTGGCACCGGCGATCGGGCTTTTGATTGGGGGGATGCTGGGACTGGGGGATGTTGGGTTGCAGTTGTTGGGAATGCCTGCTCTGACTCGATCGGCCTTGGTGGTAGTTTTGGGCATCGCCGTGACTGGCGGGCTGCACCTAGACGGCGCAATGGACGCGGCGGACGGGCTGGCTGTACCCGACCCCGTGCGTAGGCTGGAAGTCATGCGGGACAGCGTTACAGGAGCCTTTGGGGCGATGGCTGCGATCGCGATCGTGCTGCTGAAAACTGCCGCTCTCTCGGACTTGAATAACTATCGGTGGCTGGCTTTGATGGGTGTCGCCGGTTGGGGGAGGTGGGGCCAACTGGTGGCGATCGCCCGCTATCCCTATCTCCGGGCTGAGGGTAAGGGAGCATTTCACAAGGAATCGATTTATTCTCCTTTTGATTTTATACCAGGAGTGCTGTTGCTGCTGAGTTTGAGCGTGGTGCAAGTTGTCTTGGAGGGCGATCGGTGGCTGTTGGCGGTGGGGATGGCTTTGGGGGGAAGTGCGATCGGAATTTTTGCCGGAGCCTGGTTTAACCACCGTTTGGGCGGCCACACGGGCGATACTTACGGTGCCGTAGTCGAGTGGACGGAGGCTTTGTTGCTGTGTCTTTTGGCCGCTTTGGAAGGTTAAATTGTTTCTGAATTAACGGCATCATTCTGCATCATCCAAACGAAAAAGCTGAGGATTTGCTCGACAGGGGGCAGAGGATAGACGGATAAGTCGATCGTCACAGTTTGGTTTTCGACTTTCATAAATTGCCATTGAATGCCATTACTCACGCTCCCATAGATGATGGGGATGTTTTTTTCTTTGGCTTGATTGAAGCGTTGAGCGGCAACCATTTCGGCAATACACTGACCCAATCCGCTTTTGAGGTCGGTCTTTTTAGCTTCGACAATTACAACGGCGGGGGCTTCAATTTCTAGGACTTCGGACGATCGCGCTAGCAGAAAATCAAACACTCCATTCAGTCCGACAGCTTCGTCGATGGTGAAATCTTCGCCGGAAAAAAGGCTAATTTGGCGATCGAGAATCCGCCTCACTTCCAGCAGTACGGGATAGATAATTCCTTCCGATCGCGCTTTTTCACTTCCCGATGTGGCGACGATGGGGAGGCTATCTTTGAGAGTACCGCTGAGGATGTCTGAGGGTGTGATCGGGTTTAGCGGAGGTATAAAGCGAGATCCCTCTTGGACTGTGAGACCGAAAGCTTGTTTCGCTTTGGCGATCGTAGTAAATTGACTGTATGGCATAATTTTTTTAGTTCACCATTATAGGTTTTGTTTGGGTTTAAATTACAGTGTAAATTAGGTTAAACTGTAAAAGAGTTACTCTGTTATTGATTGTTGAAACTATTACTTGAGTCCCGAACTATCCGGCTGCCGAAGACTAGAAGAGGCGGAAATCCGAACTCGCATCAGATATGTTTTATCCTGCTGACTGCCAATTGCTGCGTTAAATTATATAAAGCTAACCTCAATTTTTTTGAAAGCTATGGGATACTTGATTGCTGCGATCGTAATCGGAATGTTGATTTGGGCTGCGATCGAGATTGTCCAAACCATCCGCAATTGGGAAACGAATCCCGAAGAGACCACCAGCAAAATTCAAGCTGAAATGGTCAAAGAAACATATCGCGGTCAATTTGGTGCCGATGCGCTGGAGGGAGGGAGTCAGGCTGTCGGAAACGCACTCCACGCCGGCCACTGCGCCGCCGAAGCTGCGACTTGCGAATCTGCTCCAAGTGCGATCGCTCATGCTGTAGAAAGCTTATCGCACCTGCTGCACCATTAATATCGTGTCTGCTAGCGTAAATTGTGCAAGTGTTTTTGATGCTGTAGGGGCGGGTTTTACCAATAATCTTTGACGCACGCAAACAATCTCATAAACCCGCCCCCCCACAACTAATAACCTATATCAACCTTGACTTTTATCTAAGGAATGAGAATTAAATAACTTCCACTCTTGAAAGTGGGATGGGCGTCCCGCCCGTCCTTTTTGGACGGGC
>NZ_JAUBTS010000011.1:0-155327 GCF_036705105.1 Microcoleus sp. B9-D4 | reverse complement strand
ATTACCAGAAACATTACCAGAAACATTACCAGAAACATTACCAGAAACATTACCAGAAACATTACCAGAAACATTACTTGTGACACAAAGAACTGATGCCACTTGTCCGTAGCTTGCGGGCGGGTAGCGCATCGCTACTTCCTCAAGTTGAGTTTTCATATTATTCAAGGGTGCTGTTTGGAGTAGCTGGAAAGCAGCCAGCATTTAACTACTTTCCCAATTGCAAAAAATTACACCGTTCCTAATTCAATGCGTTCCAAATAGTCCGATAAGTTATCAAACGGCTGAAGGTCGGCAACGGAAATTTCTACAGTATCGCCGTGGAGGTCGGCAGCCGGGAGAAAGCCCAAAAGTTTAACTCTATCCAATGGGTCAGGTAATTGGACAAAGATATAGGCAATGCGTAGCTCGCGGGCGCATAGCGCATCATCTTGAGCAGGAACACAAATATCTGTTTCTCCTTCACAAATTCGACAACATTGAATCTTTCCGATTCCGGGCAACTCTAAATCAGCAAGTTCTAAAGCTGATTCAATTGCTACAGTCCAGTTACAATCTTGATCGAGAATGGTTTCAAAGTCCATCCAACCCATAAAATGATTGACTGCCCACACTGTTATTGTATTGTAGAAATGTTTTAGACCAACTTCTAGATTAGCTTGTTCGGAAGCATAACCTAAAGCTAAATTGTACACTTTCTGTTCGATCGGAAACTCCAACAAGTTATCTTTCATTTTCTGTGATTGAGAAATGACAAATCACAGTCTCAAAGCGAAGCATTAACCTGACGCAATTAATTTTTCTAATTCTTCTTCAAACCAAGGAAGTAAACTATGATAAATGCTTTGACTCGCCAATCTGGATTTAATGTTTTTGACAAATTTGGCTCCAGATATTTCCTTTTGATGAGCCAAAGAAACATCATAATAAGTTTGAGCGTAAGCAAATTGTAAGATTCGGACTCTTCTTAGTTTCTCGGCTGTGAGTATCTGAACGAGATAGTCGATCGAATCATTTAACGTTTTCCTGTTACCTTTAGCCCAATTGCGATCGTGAATTTGAGAAAAGAAAACATAGACGTAGCCTCCAGCTAGATACCATTTTGTGTTTGGGTAGACACTATGTATGTAATCAAGAAGTTTCTCACAAGCTAATTCCAAAGTATCTATTTTATTCTCAATGCGAACATGATGATGTGAAATAAGATACCAGCCTAAATTATCAGTAATTAGAGTGTTATTCAAAATTTCAGCAACTGCATCTTTTGCAGCGACCTTTACTGTTGGGTCGATCGAACTCCACTTCTCTCTCAAAAACTGAACTATCAAATCAAAACCAGGCTCACCATATTTGCAAGCTTCAGACATGGCACCAATTTGGGATAATCGGTGACTTGATGCTAAACGGCTCCTGACACCGAATAAACCTCCGAGCACCGTAGCGCCTTCGGGAACTAAGACTTGACTGCCGAGTACCGCGTCATATTCTGTGGGGTATGTGGCATCTACCATTGCTATTACCTGATTAAATGTGATGTGGGGCGCAACTCCCATGTAAATGCGCTGAAATTGATGCTAATTACTGACTCTCGATACTAAGCGTCATAGTTTGTAAGAAGTTGAGGAATTATGGATTTAACTTGGGTTGCACTTATCAAGAAAAACCTTTCATTCGCGTCAATCCCTAGAATCACAAGTAAACCTCGCAATTCTTGTCCGTTTTTAGTGACAAAGTTTACTTCACCCTCCGCGCCAGCATTACTTAAAATCACCAAACTCTTGTCAATAAACTGATGTTCTGTGATTTCTAAGAAGGCTTTGTCTTGGACTTCTATGTTCAAATCCAAAAGCTCTCGAATATTAGGTAAAAGTTGATTTTTGGAGAATCGAATGTCTAAACCTTGTTCTGAAACTAAAATGTAATAGAGCATAGGTGTGTCGATCGTATATTTTACTCTGGGTCTACCGTTGATGGTTTCCGTCGGGACTGACTTAATTTCAATTCCACCATTCTGCAAAGCCAAAATGATTTGATTAACGTATTCTCCTGACAAATCTCCCAATTGAGCACCTATGTCTTCTGGGTAAAGAGGCTCTGAGTTTTTAAGCAGGTTGTAGACACTTCTCGCAGTGTACAGCCCTGACCACGGTAATTCATCCCCCCCAGCAATTACCCTGGCATACTGAAT
This sequence comes from Microcoleus sp. B9-D4, assembly GCF_036705105.1. NCBI lineage: Bacteria > Bacillati > Cyanobacteriota > Cyanophyceae > Oscillatoriales > Microcoleaceae > Microcoleus > Microcoleus sp. B9-D4. Next base: position 153,139 of record NZ_JAUBTS010000011.1, on the reverse strand, counting down.
TATTCTTCGGTACAGATTGTTATCCATTTTCTTGGTTGTTGTTTATTTGATAGGTGCTCTGATAAGTTGCAATCACGCCCCAGGATGTGGGGGCATGATTTTGCTATAGTTAACGTGAATTTGCTTGATAAAGTTTGGTTTCTCGTTTCACCAACTCTACCTGCTGCTGAGTCAACAGACAGAAATCTTCTTGCTGAGGATCGATCGCCACAACGAGAACTTGTCCCTGAAGAATTACGCGCTTTGGAGTAAGCATAGTTGGCTGATGAGCCTTCCGCAAGAAGTCATCGTCAACCAAGACAGCAAGTGACGGGTCAGAATAACAGTGGTAGACCGCCTCAAAGAACGCTTCTTGCCCTGGAATTCCTACAAGCTTTTGAATTTCTGGGATTTGTGGTAGCTCGGTTGCTGCTACCTCTTCAATTCCTGTTGAGTTAATTAAAACGTAAAATGGCATCTGGACGGCTCCTGTCGTAAAACGGTGTTGAATTACAGAAAATCTCAATCCCGCAGCGAAGCACTAAAATCCTTTTCTGGCTTGGGTAGTTTTTGGTGTAGTTTGAGTTCTTCTTTCACCATTTTTACTTGCTCAAGATTTAGCAAACACAAATCTAAGAGTGAGTTGTTAGTTCCGAGAATAACTACCTGACCGAAAATCACGTCTCCCTTTTTAGTTACACAAGTCGGTTTTAGCCCTTTCGGTTCTAGGTCATCATCACAAATTATGACAATCTTGGGGTCAGAGAAGTTAGAAGAATCTAGCACTTCAAAAGTGGCTGGCTCTCCTTCAATGCCAACCAAATCTTGAATTTCTTCAGTTGTCAACATTTCGCGAGTGGTGTAGACATCTATTTCTTGTTCGTTCGTAACCACAATGTAGTAAGGCATGAGAGGGAACTGGGAGCGACCCAGTTATTCGCTATTTATTGATTTGTCGCCATCTTAGGGATGGGTTCACACAAAGCTTTAGCTGCCTCAAGGTGCTCAGGGGGAACATAGAGGCTAAACTTGTCTTGATACACGTAAAACTCTAGTTGATGAGGGATTTCGTTGATGGCAGTAACAACCGTGTGATGCTGATTTGATGGAAAATCTCCTACTTTGTGAAATCCTGAAATATTGATGTCAGATGATGAAGACATTTGTTAGAACTGGGAACGACCCAATTATTACGCTAATAAGGTTTTGTGCTACCAAATAAATTACCAGATTGTTGGCAAATTCGATCGAATCTTGAATCAATTCAGCTTTTTGTCTAGCAAATTTTGTATGGGATAACTTTGCTAAACGATAAACTTGCTCTTTTGACCATCGGCTTTCTGCGTCATAGCCTGGATCTCCACTAACCACCGAGATTTCAATTGTGGTATTTTTGGACCATTTCGTGATTTGAAGGTAGTAATCATTCCAGCCGTCATCAATGAGAAGTTGACAACGCTCTCTTAGATATGGGATTGATTTACCTTCTTTGGTTTTCCAAGAACCCTGTTCTGAGGATATATTTAGTTCTAATTCGCTCATTTTTTATGCTAAAAACTCACAAATTCAGAGCGAAGCATTCTGGATTTGAACTGGGAGCGACCCAGTTATTTCGCTATTATTTGTTGGATTTGTTGGCAAATTCGTAGCTTGCGGGCGCGTAGCGCATCGACATACAGAAAGTTCTAGCTGCTTCAAGATGTTCTGGAGCAACATAAACTCTAAAAGCACCTAGTCTCCAGAGCTGCTTTGAATCAGGATGAAACGCTATCAGGTATTGAAACTCACTATTTTTCAGTGCAGTTTCGATTAATTCATGCTGATGTGCAAAAAAGTCACTCACAATAATAAACCCGTTTTCAGCAATCTCGGGCAATTCGTTGGACTCTGATTCTATCGTTGTGCAGTCGTTATCAATGCTAGCCATAATGGTAAAGATGAAAAGATCAACATCTCAAAGCGAAGCACTAACCGAAAAACTTAGAACTGGGAGCGACCCAGCAATTACGCTATTATTTGTTATCAAATTCGTAGCTTGCGGGCGCGTAGCGCATCGACAGACATAACTCTGTGGCTATTTTGACATAGACTGGAGCAACATAAACTCTGAATGCACCTTCTTTCCAGAGATTATCAGGATTGAAAGAATGAAACTTTATTTCATACGGAATGTCAGCTTGTTTGAATCCAGATCCGATCGATTCATGCTGATGTCCCATAAAATCGAAAACTGCTAGTAATCCATTTTCAGTGTCTTGTAGTTGATTAGAATTCATCGTTGGTACTTTCCTGTAAAGCATTGACAGAAAGACTTGACCCTAATAATTCCGATGAATTACTAGGGAAATGTCATCAAACTACAGCATTAGGTAAGTCAGCTTCAGCACCCCAGGCATCCCAATTAGGGCGTTGTTCCCGAGCAAATAGCTCAATCCTCGACGGGTGCGATAACTTACCCAACTTCTCGCAATTCTCAAGTTTTTCAGCGAGTTGATCGGCGATTCCCCAAAACTGTTTCGGCTTCTGTGAATGCTCTCTACGGGGAGCTTTGATGAGGTTGTTGATGGTAGTCAAACCATGAGTGGTAAAACTCCCCGGTGCACCTTTAGTGGCTACCAGAAAATGCTCGGTGCAATTCCTACCGTAGTGACCTAACCCCGCATGAGGGTTGCCATCCTTGGTGACTTTCTCCCAGGTGAAAGTCGATCGATGAGTAAATCCCCAGCGATCGAGACACCGGAACCCCAGCGCTTGATGGTTGTTTGTTACCCACAGCAGCAGATAAGAGTCATCGCTTGCGATCGCACTGATTGGCATATTGAGGATTTCCTCATCGGTCATGGATGGGTAACTGCAACGGCCCCGGTGAGTCTTATCTGTTTCTCGTAAATGAAAATTCCACGGAGGATCAGCCACAATGAGCCTGTACTCTTTATGCGGGATAGGTGGCAGATTTGGTATCAGGTGCAGTGCGATCGATAGTTTCAGTTGTCCTACGCAGTCATCGGCTTTGTAAGTAGTTTTCATCCTAATTTTTCCTTTTTTTTGAGGTTTGTTTGGACGATTCCTGTTGCTCTTTCTGTCTGGCTAATTCAGCTTGTTCTTTGTTAATAACTAATCCCTGAAAAACATCTCCTGTGCTTGCTTAATCTTCAAAGTGTCCTGTTGCTGAACCTTGAAAATCAAAAACTTGAGGATTTCGATCGAACTTAGTCCATCTAATTTTGTGACTTTTTGAACAAGTTGAGCAGCGATGGCAAAATATCCAAGGTCATAATCTGTAGCTCCGGCTAAAACTTTAATCGCAAATTGTTCCAAACTCCAGTTATTCAATCGAGCCATCTCAAAGATTTTATCAACCTCTATTTGAATGTCTTCAGCTTGTTTTTCTACTTGTTGTTTGTGATTGTCGCTATCCATGATTTACCCTGAGTTTTCTACGCTTATTGAGAGGAAAGCAGCCAATAAACTGCCTTCCTCAAGTCTTTATGGCGAAGCCCTACTTAACTGTGGCTTTAACGACTAACACCATTTACCAGCAACTATGACAACTTCACCATTTTCTTCAGTTTGAGACTCAATATTGAAGCCTTGACTTTTCAATACTGCTAGAGTATTTTCCCGTGCGTACCAGGGTAAAAGTTGTTCCATAAATTTCTTGGCAGCATGGATAGAACCATCACGAGTTAAGAACTCAAATTCGTCTGTTCCTTCTATCAATTTAAAGCCAAAATCGTAACCACCCTGATAGCTTTGTTTGCGCCGAATAACAAAATCTGCTAGCTTACTGTTGCCGAAAGGGTCATGAATACGGGTGTTGGTTTCTAAATAAGCCCCGGTCAGAATTCCATCAAGTCCTGATTGAATCATCTTCTGAAGAATGTCTTGTAGGACGAGCGGGTTCTTGATTTGGGTGCGGATTACACTGAGATGTGACATTTTCTAAGTCTCCTAAAAGTTTTGAAAGTGGACGAGAGAAATACCGGGCAGCAGCAAGAATTTCTGAAGTACATTTACCGCATTCGTAAGTTCTGCCGTTTACTAAGGGATTGACACAACCAGGGATTTTGCAGTTCATCAGCTATTTGTCCACAAAGTTGATTCCTCGGTTAATGTTTCAGCTAATGTGTCGTTCAGTGCTTCTGGAAGAAGTTCTTGCGATTGAACCTCCCCCATTGCCTTTTCCAGTCCCTGAGTAACAGCGGTGCAATTAGCCCCGGAAGCGATGACTTTTTCGGTAACAGTGCCATCTTTGCTGATGGTGAATTCGACTTTGTAATATTGCATGGCTAAATAAGTTGAGGGTAAGTTGAGGGTAAGTTGAGGGTAAGTTGGGGTTAATCTTTCAAAGTTTCAGCAAAAGTTGCGCGCTGTTCGCCATCAACCTCAAGGTCTTTTATCTGACCTGAGCGCATCAATACCAGTCGCAGAAGTAGATTATTATTCCGAATTTGATGATAAATCCAGCCAACACATTCAAGGATTTTTTCATCAGTGGAATAGTGACAACCCATTGCGACATTAGAATCTGCCAATTGCTCTAACAAATCTAAACTTGGATCAGCGATCGTCCTTTGCAAAGCTTCATGATTTTCGCGGTTGTAGTCAGGAATTTGTTTCAAATCTCGGTCTACTTTCCAGGGACAGTTAGCGCATTGTTTGGTTTGTGTGATTTGCATGGTTAGTATTTGACTGAAATTACTCGATCGAATTTGTCTCGAATAATTTTGGGAGTTTTGTTGAAATTCATCCCACAATCTCGGCAAATATAATGTCTCAAGTAGCCTAACTGACCAAGAAACATTAGCTGACCGCTACAGACTTTGCACATCAAATTTGCCATTTTGGTTTTCCTCTTTCAGGGTGTTATTGATAATTAAACCTTGATTGATTAAATCGACTGCCCATTGTACGATCGAAGAATCTTGTTCCAGAGTCCCCTTAGCTAGATATCGCAGAAATTGCAGCAATTCATCTCCCAGAAAAGTTGTGCTGTGGTGAATCATGCGACAAGCAATTGCCACATAAGGTCTTTTCTCTAACATTGCCTGAACCCAAATTTCAGTTGCAAAGTCGGCAGCTTTGACCTCATTAGTAATTGCTTCAGCAAAAATTTTGTTGACCTCTGCCTGCAATTCTGCCAGTTCTTTATGCTTTTCTTGGAGTGTACGATCGGAACTTTGTTCGCTAGCGGTCATTTGATTTGCTCCTGATATTAGTTGAGTGATGTAGTGCAAAATTGTGTCCAGCCTCCAGAGTAGGAGGACTGGACAGCATTTCAAGGCTTAATTTTCGCTTGGCAAGTAAAGAACTCTATCTCGTAAGAAAAGCTTGATTTCCGGCAGGGAAAAATCGGTATAAGGTATCTGCTGAATAACGGCAGGTGTAACTCCGAGTTTGGGCGTATCTTCCCAACAAGTCAGAACAGCATCATTAGGCGATTTAGGCTTGATAAATTCATGTGTATCGCCAACATGAAGGAACCAAAGTTGAAACTCACTTAAACTACGAACTTTCCTCAGTCTGTGTTGATAGGAGACGATCGCATCAATCAACCAGTAAGCTTCAGCATTTTCAGCCAAGTATTTGACTCCATCGGTGTACAGAAGTCCAAGGAAATGCTTGTAATATTGCTCACTTCCATTAAAGTGTTCTAAATTCTTGGACAGTGTTTCAGCATCCATCTTTACTTTTGACATGATCTGACTCACAAACTCAAAACATCACTTCCTTACAGCGAAGCATTACACGACTATTTCAATTTTCTGAACCTTTATTTTCAAATGCTTCGGCTAATTTGTCATCAATGGCAAAAGCAATAATTCCGATCGCACCTGCTATAGCTGCTTCGTTTCCTGCTTTAGAAGCTTCGAGAAAAGTTTGAATCTCATCTTTGTTGGTAAATAGTTCATTGACTATTGCTAAAGCATTTGTGTTGTCAGCGACGGCGCTTGTCCAAATCATTGAGGCAAATGCCCAACTATTCATTACTTCTTTTTTGCCTTCATCAGTGTCGATTGTTTCCAAGCTAGATAAAGGATGAACAAAATGTGGTTCCATATTTTTTCTCGCTTTTTAGAGTAATGTGCAATTGAAAAGCGAAGCACAAATACTTCGCTTTTTGATAATGATTAATTTTCGTCAACCTCAAGAGGAGAAAGATGAGAATAGGAAGTGGAATGTGTTTCAGTGCGATCGGCAATGCTAGCAGATTTAGCGCCCGATCGAATTGCCCAAGTTTTCAGCGCTTCAATCTGTGGCTGAGCAATTTGAGCGAGCGGTACGCAATCGTGAATCGCAGCAAAAATATCATCATCCATGAATTCTAGATCGCGACTAAATCCAATTTGCATTGCTTCATAAATCACTTGTTCGATTTCCGCACCAGAAAAATTTTTAGTGTCGATCGCAAACTGTTGTGTATCAAATTTTTGAGATTCGACAACACCACGCAATCTTTTCAAATGCACTTGGAAAATTTGCTCGCGCTCTGACTGATTGGGCAAATGAAGAAAAAACAGTTCATCCAAACGACCTTTGCGGATTAATTCAGCGGGAAGTAATTCGACCTGATTCGCAGTTGCCACAACAAACACCGGCGCGGTTTTCTCACTCATCCAGGTAAGCAAAGTTGCGAACACTCTCTTACTTGTTCCTGAATCTCCATCTGACTGATTATTGCTAAAACTCTTCTCAATTTCATCAATCCAAAGGACGCATGGTGAGATCGCCTCTGCTAACTTAATCACCTGCCTGACCCGACTTTCGCTTTCCCCGACAATGCCACCAAATAACCGCCCCACATCCAATCTCAGTAATGGCAATTTCCACTCAGCAGCTATGGTTTTAGCCGATAAACTTTTGCCAGTACCCTGAATGCCGGCCAGCAGTACCCCCTTGGGATTGGGCAAACCATACTCACGGGCTTCATCGCTGAAAGAGCGCGATCGAACTGTTACCCATTGCTTGAGATTTTCAAGTCCGCCGATCGACTCCAGACCTGATTGAACCGGGATAAATTCGAGGATGCCTGTCTCTCGGATGGTTTGGCGCTTCTCCTCGATGACCGCAGCGAGGGCTCGAATATCAACTTTTCCAAGAACTAAGCACTTGGCAAGGACGCGGGCAATTCGGCACCGAGTCAGCCCCTGGCAAGCCTTTATGAGCTGTTGCCGTTGTTCCGCGTTGAGTTTGAAATCGGGGGCAGGCACTAATCGAGTGAGCAACTTCGATATCTCCTCGATGCCTGGTAAAGAGATGTCCACCACAGTAATTTCTTCGCGCAGTTCTTGAGGAATTCGCAGTTGGTCGGAGAGGATGACGAGGCAGCGACGGTCACGGGCGATCGCCACTGCCAAATTTTTCAGTTCCCGGACGATCGCTAATTGGTTACTTGCAATCTGTCCATTGGCACTCGGTGCAATCAGAGTCGCGATGTCCTTCATCACAAAAACCGTGGCTTGTTCCATTGCCGGGGCTTTGCTGATCCGCTCCAAGGCTTGCATCGGATTTCCTTTGGATGTTCCATTATCTGTCCAGCCACGGGCAAAATCCCAGAAATAGATTTGCCCTTCCTTAGCTTTGACCACATCACACAAAATTTCTTCGGCTGTTTCCTCTTCCGGGCTCACTACCCACAGCAAAGGAAATCGCGCCATCAACATTAGCTGAATTTCTTTCTTTTGATCTATCATGTTTTAATCCAATCGAGCTTTTGAGTCACCAATTTTGCTACAAGTCTTGAGCTACCCACCCAAGACTTATTAGCTCCCTATCCATACCCGTTCTTTCTTCTGGCTCAGAAACAGAAACAGCAACTGCTACTGAGCTTTTGTTTCTGGTTGTTTCTGTTTCTGTTTCTGTTTCTGTTTCTGTTTCTGTAAGTCATTTAGGCGGTTGGTCATTTAGCCAGAGCAACTTTTTGCCTTTTGTGTCGGGAAACAGGTTCAAAGGGCTTACCTGGAGATTCAACAGATTCAGAGTTAACAGAGCCAGAGCCAGAGCCAGAGCCAGAAACCGTTTCTGGGAGTAATTCTGGGAGTAATTCAGCTTGAGATTCAGAGTAAGATTCAGATTGAGCGACTTGAGTTGTAGCTTTAGCCAGTGCAGCTTTCAAATCTTCAATTTGTTTAAGGGCTTCAGACAAATCAGCATGGAGTGTTTCATTTTCCACCATAAGCTGAGCATCGAGCTGAGCATCAGTAACTGGGTCATCAGAATCATCTATGCGATCGACTTGTAAAGCGCCACTAACTTTTTGTTGACTTTGCAGGTTAGTGATTGTTGTTGAAGCTTCTCTTAGCTGAGTTCTCACTTGTTCTAGTTGAGATTCCAGGACTTGTTTCTCACCCATTTGTGCTTGGAGAGTTTGGATTTGAGCATGAAGGCTAGAAACTTCACGTTCCCGTGCTTCGATTTGACCGTTGAGTTTAGAGATTTCAGAGATTCGATCGCGGGCTGCTGTTTCAAATTCGGCGACTTCCAGTAAACGTTGTTCGGAAACTGTAAGTTTTGCTTGTAATTCGCTGCGATCGGCTTGTAGGGAATCCAAGCGATGACGAAATTCTTCAGAATCTGCCAATTGTTGCTTGTTCAGATTCATGTACGCTTCCCTCAGTTCATCGCGTTGGCGTTCGTACTCCCCTTTGTAAAAATTCAACTCGTACTGATTTTGAGGATAATCCTTGAGTTGTTGCCGAAGAATTTCGTTCTCCTGAGCCAGAGATTTCATGCGATCGCCACTGACCGAAGTATCAGCTTTTTGAAAGGCGAGGCGGTAGGTTGCGATCGCCATTTGCTTAGAAACTGCTAGAAATTCTTCAGGAACTTCTGATTCATCAAGCAATCCGTCGTCTGCTGCCTCTAGCAATGCACTTGCTAAATCTTTTTCAGATTTTCCTTGCTTGAGGAGTGCCAGATTATCTGATCGCCATTCCTTGACCAGTTTGCATACTGCGTCCGTACTGCCTCCGTAACCGTAGATTTCTTTGAGGGCTGCATTTACAGATCGCACTGCCACCCCTACCCGATTTTTTTGAAGGGCAGCACAGGCAAAATCCACCATTCCCCGGCTAATCCCTGTGTACTGAGTCGCGCGATCAAACTCAAATCCAGTTAAATCAAGGCTTGTAAACGTTGTCGGTAATTTTGCCATTACTAATCATTGGTAAATAGTGCTAGTAAGCTACTTACCAGTATACGCCATTTACCAATAGTGGTAAATACATTTATTAAAAAGTCATAACATAAATAGAAGGATTCAGGAGGCAATCCGCTCGGCAATAACCTGGAGGACAACAGCAAGCTCCTCCTTTGAGATAGTACGAACTTGCTGTACCAGTTGTTCCAATTGGCTGGGTTTCTGCTTCCCAGCAAGGACTAGCTTGAATTGTTCAAGAGTTTCCCCTCTGAACTTGGCGACACGTTTAAGATTTTCTAGATCGGGAACTCCTTCAAGATTTTCCCAAGCTTTGATGGTGGGATGAGTCACGCCAAGTAAGCGGCCAAATGCTCGATATGGTCGATTTGCCCGCATTTCATAGATCAGCTCAGCAAATTTTTTCTTGGTCTGATCATCCATCACATATCGCTGAGGTTGCCTCTGTCTGCGGTTTCCAGAGTTTTTAGAATCATTTTGGCTAGGATTATTCTCATGGCTCTGAGAATTGGTCTGGCTGCCAGGGGGAAGAGATGGCACCTGGAGGGAAGATTCAGTTTCCACATCTGGATAGTCGTCGAACAAAAAACGAAAATTGATATGGGAAGGGGTATCCATTTGGTTAATAAGGTAGTATTGTGGTAAAAACGCCTGGTAATATTGTCACCAGCATCCTTCGCAGGTAAAAGGCACAGATACAAGGCACAGAGCACAGGGAAAGGTAAACAAACTCAAGCTAGTAATAGCTTAAGCCATAGCAGACATTGAGTTAATCACATTCTGAGTGGTTCGGAACTACCTTAGTTTGCTTTGAACTGTTCTGGATTCTCAATCACCATACCCTTAAATGCTTTGCGGTCTTAGCCTGTCCTGACATTGAAACAGGTACTAAGGCCACCTTACTTTAGCGTAACAACTTCACCATACATTAGCAAAGCTCCATGATTTTTCTTTGAGCTTGCCAGATTTTGCTTGCAATGCACGGGCCACCATAACACGCAGTCAGGAATTTTTCAGCGTGGACGGCTAAATCTTTTACTCACTATTTCTTTTATATGATGACAGAATCACTAAGCTCAACAGTGCTAACTGTGTTAGCAGATACTAACAATTTGCCAGAGAAACCAGGGAAAACCAAGCGTACCTTATCTCTTTCAAAAGAACTAGACCACAAAGTTCGTGTTTTCGCAGCGCACAAAAGAATTAGTGTGGGCTCTTTAGTGGAAGCAGCTTTAATTCTTTATTTTTCTCAGAATCTCTCTCAACAAAATACTGAAATGTAATAGCTCAGAGGTTCTGATGACCATAAACGGATGGTGCCGTACCAACTATCACAAAGATGGTAAACGTCGTTTTGCGAAGTTAACGGACGGCTTATGCTGTGAATGTCTAGCCGATGGCGCGTTCGCGCCCCGCAAGCTACGACTTGATAAAGCAATTACTGAACCAGTCGCTGAACCAGCCCCTGAACCAGTCGCTGAACCTAAACAATCACAGCAACGAAAGAAGGAAACCGCCGATCGCAGAAAAGTTACTTGTCTCGAACAGAAAATTACTGATTTGGAGGTAGAACGCGACACTCTAAATTCAGAAATTGACCGTCTGCGATTGAAATTGCAGACATTTATCAACTCCTTAAACCAATCAGAAGTTGAACAATCAGGAATTAAATCAGGAGTAGCAAAAACGTGAGTAATAAAATTGTCATCGATCGTGAATTAGCCGAAAAACATCTCAATTACCTGGGATATGCACCGGGTGAAGCCTACTTGAGATTTTTCTTTTATTCCACAGACGATCGTAAGAAAAAAGATAAAGGGCGCAAACAAAATGGTCTGGACTGGCAACAAATTGAACAATATCAAGCAGATAATCGCGGTGTCTACGTCGTGGTCAATGGCGCTGGCGGTACTGGTCACACCGATGCTGACATCCACCAATGCTGCGCTATTTTCTGTGAATGGGATGATATTCCTCTGGGTGAACAATTTGAAAAATGGAGCGCTGTAGGTTTTGTAGAGCCGACATTCACCATATTTAGCGGTGACAAATCCATGCAACCGTATTGGTTGTTCGAGGAGCCTGTTACACCGGAACAGTGGCGAGAACTGCAAGTGATTCTCATCGAGATAATGGAAGCTGATGACAGTAATAAAAATCCCAGTAGGGTGTTTCGCCTAGCAGGGGGTTGGCACATGAAACCCGGTCGTGAACCAATCAAATCAGAAATTGTCAGTGAATCAGGTATTCGATATAATTACAATGATTTGCGGGAACATCTTAGGAGATTACTCAGGGAACTTGAGCAAAGAAGAAAGGAGGAAAAGGAGCGGAATCAGCAAGATTTACTCGACTTATTAGTCAATTCTACTAGACCGATAAGTATTGAAAATACCGCTAACGGTACAGGAAGTGGCGGTACATCAACAGCAACACTTATAAAGCCGACAGAAACTCTACCCGCGCCAGGAACCACCAAGATAAAATTCAAAGATATTAAGGTTCCGGTGCCGATCGCCATACCCTTGGATTCCGCCTTGGGGAAGGCTAAGGTTTATTTGAATGGAGTCGAAACTCAAAGAAATACATCAATGGCAATGCTCGCCAGAGATTTACTTGGAGTTCAGGCTGAATTTAACCGCCTCGGACAACTTACAGATGATGATGCTTATACATTGTTTCTGGATGCTTGTCGCCGTTGTTCACCCGGTGGCGGATGGGATGAGGATGAGTGGCAACAGGTCTGGGATTCGGCTGTCAAATCCAACCCTATATCCTCCATCAAACACTATATTCCTGATGGAGTCGAAAGCTGCATCAAAGGTGCATACTGGCGCTTTCTCAAAGCTCAACGACCCTTTGATTTAGATTGCTCACCTGATTCTAATTCTGTTCCTGATTCTGTTCCTGATTCTGTTCCTGATTCTGTTCCTGATTCTGTTCCTGATTCTGATTCTGTTCCTGAGTTAGAAAATCAAAAGTCATCGGGTTTCAATATTTTCAATTCTGATGACAAGATGATTCAAGATTACCAAAAGTTGAACAGACATTTTGGGAAGCGGATTAGGCTAAACACACTTAGCAAGAGAATCGAAATAGATGGGAAACCTGTATCTCTCGATCGAGTCCGTCTTCAACTCGCAATCAGACACGGAGTATTAGTCAGATCGAGTAGAGAAGATGTCCAAGATATACTCACAGAAATAGCCGTGGATAATCAATATTCACCCATTCAAGAGTATCTGAGTTCTCTACCCGTGGCTTCAGATACTTCAATTTTAGATACTTTGGTTCAGAAATATTTTGGTGTTGAAGGTGAACTTTATGCAAAATTCATCAGAAAGACTTTAATCGGTGCGGTAAAGCGTGCCTTTGAACCAGGGTGCAAAATGGACACAGTTTTGATTTTACAAGGCCCTCAAGGTTTCCGAAAATCCACATTTTTCAAAATCTTGGCAGGCAAGCAATACTTCGACGATTCACTCGGTGCCGTTTCAGATAAAGATGAACGGCTCAAATTACACCGTTCCTGGATTGTTGAATGGGCGGAATTAGAGTCAATTTTCAGACGGCGGGATGTCAGCGCGACAAAAGCTTTCCTGTCTACTGAGACGGACGCAATTCGACCGCCGTATTGTCGAGATACCGAAGATTTCAATCGACCCAGCATCATCGTGGCAACCACAAACAAACAAGAATTCTTGGCAGATGAAACAGGCAACCGCCGATTTTGGGTAATTCCGGTCAAGCATCGGATCGACACCAAATTGCTTAAAAAGGAGCGAGATACGATTTGGGCTGCTGTGATGCTGGCCTATCGCTCTGGTGAAGAACCCTATCTGGATTTTGGAAATGATGAAGAAAAAGCCGAACTCTTAACTGAGGATTTCCAAACGTCTGACCCCTGGGAAGATTTCATCCTCAATTACATCGAACACCGGGACTATGTTCGAGTGAGTGATCTCCTCAATCATCTCCAAATTGATTTAAGTCGGCAAGAGCGATCGCACCAGATGCGCTGTTCGGGGATTCTCAAGAAAATGGGGTGGGAACGAGAATTCCGAATCATCAGCTCTAAACGGGTTCGAGTCTGGGCAAAAATCGAACAGCCTGAACTCGCTGATCAACCTCAAATTTTGAAAACTGCCTCAGAAACTGAGGTCGATCGCGAGGTTGATCTCCTTACTGGCTCTGGCTTTGATCAACCTGATCAACCTGATCATCCTATTTCTCAAACTTTACTAATTCCAGAACAGAGTCCTGATTCCTGCCCTGACCAAACCTCCGATTCACCCCCTGATTCACCTCCCGACCCAACCTCCGACCCAACCTCCGACTTAACTCCTGATTCAGTCGGTGATTCAGCGGGTGATTATGGAGAGAATGTGATGGCCCAATCATGTGAACCGATGGCAAATTTGGCAAGCAAGGACGCGACGGCAGCACCAGATTTAGGAAGTTTGGGTGAAAAGGTTGATCAGGTTGATCGGGTCGATCGAAACTTTACAGAGCAAGGCTTTGATGCTGATCGACCTATCCAAAATGAGGTTGATCTTCCAAAAAATGAGGTTGATCAGCAAACTCAGCAACAAGTAGATGAGGCAGAACTACTCGAATATATTCGGACGGTACTCGAAGCCGGCGACCCGACATTAGCCAGAAATATCCAGGGAATTCTGAAGGAAGTCTGCGGAACTGGTGCAGCCGATCGCCAAAAGGTCTGGAACGCGCTGAACGAAGCCGAAAAAGCCACCTTTACTGCCTTACTCAAACTTCCTGATTCTGATTCTGACTCTGATTCTGACTTTGACTCTGGCTCTGAAACTGCTGAAAACCTACCTGAACCTACATCTGAAGCTACATCTGAACTTGTAGAAGAATCCATATCGGCCACGCCAGGGGAAACTATAAGTGAAGCGATACCAGCATCAAATTCTGGAATTTCTGCGCCCACACCAACCACACATGAACCCGTAAGTGAAGGAGTAACAGAGCAATTAATTAGTGAAGAAGATGCCGAAAAACTGCGAGATATAGCATTGATTTGGTGGAATGAATACCATCCCGAACGGATGCAGGCTCTGCTAACACAAATGTACGGTTGGCAGACACCAGGGACTAAGTATGACGTGGCTGTGATAATTCAGTGGCTGGAGGGGGAAAGTGCGGAGACTCGCGATCGAATCAATCAATTGATAACTCTCAAAAATAACAATTCCTCAACCGATTCTCTATCAACGGATTCTCTAACAGACAAGGAAAAAGACCAGGAAACAGACGATTAAAACAGTAGAGATTATGACCAATGAAAGAACAGGGGAAGATGAAAATCAATCGAATAAGCTTTCAACTGAACTTACGGTTGAACAGCAATTTAAACTCAAAGTTTATTCGGATGAGACTCAATCACTTTCTGCTGAAGAAGCGCAGATATTGCTCATAGAAATGGTTCGGAGAAACATGATTAAAGACAATGTTATTAAACATTTAATCAATCATCATGACGGCGAACTTCACCATTTTTAAGTTGGTGGTTAAGAGTTTCAAGAGAGATTCTGACACGACTATAGCGACAAAATTTTGTCCTAGCAATACTGCGGGTCAATGTTTAGATGAGTAAAAGTGGAATAGGAATTTCAGAAATTTTTGCAGTCGATCGTACCTCCTCCAGCGCTCGTAAAAATTGGCTCATCTTTATGCTCAGCTTGCCACTTTTCATGTCGTCGATCAAACAGTAATTTTTGTTCCGCCCGACAGATTGGAACCCCCAGTTTTTTTCAAACCCACTTAAACGTTCGCCCAGCCAAATGCGCCATTTCAGGGCCGCCATTTCAGGGCCGCCATTTCAGGGCTGCTGCTTCCCTCGCCACCAGTCCCCTAAACTTCTCTGCAACTTTCTCAGAAACAGAGAAACACGCTTTGTTTCCGAAAAACAGAGAAACGTGTTTCTGTAACTCACGATAAATAGACTAGAAGGCTCGACAAATGGGTGAAAGAGGTCAGAAACAGAAAAGGATTCTTGTTTCTGGGGCTTGTACTACGACCCCAAAGTAGTTTTGATTTAGTTGTAATCCAGACGGGATATAGACTTTTAGCATTTTCAATAGCTGAATATATCAATTTAATCAGTTTTGTGAGAATTCTCAGAATTTTGAGATTCTTCAGATTGGGCAGCTTCCTGCTGATCAAGCCATTCGATCAGAGCCATGCGGACGATCGATGCCAGTGACTGATTCGGTTCGATCGCCTGAGCTTTTAAGCGCTCCCGCAATCCGCCCACATCAAATGTCACTGATATGCGATCGCGACTATCCCTACTTTTTGCCATGAAATTCCATAAAATCCCATAAAATCCTTTGACTACTCCAATCAGGATAATGGAAAACCTAGAAAGTTTCTAAGTTTTTCTTGACGTAACACTAATTTAGTGTTACAGTGCAAAAACGCCTGGTAAACGTGCGTCAACACGTTCACCAGACTTTCCACCAATGCCACGAGACGGCACTAGGAGACAGCATTATGTTACAGCAACAGCATCTAGTTGTGGTTGAACGTTCGTTCAACCCCAACTGCATTGTCAGAGGTTTCGGCAAGACACCTCAAGAAGCAGCTCGTAAAGTGTTTGACCGAGCACGGGAATATGGCTACTGGGACGCAACGAAAACTTACCCCAAAGCTAAAAACCCGCTCGCCAGCAGTCCCAAAAAGAAGCGGACGGGACGATAGATAGTTTTTTTTCTCTGACTGCGAGCTACTTGAAAGACAGCGGCAGCTATCCCTAAAGTAGCTCATACAAAGACATGAAACGCCGAAAGACAATAACAGCGCAAGTTACGGAAGAATCGGGTAGGCGCAATTTCTGGACGCGATCGGAGTTAAGGGCAGAACTGGGCAAGATTTCCCACAAAACGAATAAGCCAATGGCAGAAGCAACTTTTAAACGAAGATTGGCACTGCTTGAGGAAGAATGCCCAGAAATTGATCGATCGCTATATAGTCGCAAATTCTCGGATTTCTCAAAATGGTGTCTGGTTCAGCTAGAAGAAATCTTCTTGAGCTGCGATCGAGATATCGACAAAACCCGTAATTACTTACAAAACATAGGAATCAACACAGATGAGTATTTCAAGAATCGAACTTAAGGCTGAACTCGGTCTGGGCAAAGTTAGCGACATCACCAATGTCCGTAAAGCGCTGGGTCAGAGAGATTGGCAGAACTCTCAGGTTGTAGACGCTGATGCTCTCGAAGTGACTGAATATTACCGACTTGTTCGCGAACAAATGATTATCCCGTCGGAAGCATTGCTACAAATTGCCAGCAACCGAACTGGCAGCAGTGAATATCAGAATGATCAAATTGATGAAAGTGTGATCGATCATAGCGAACACCGCGACGGTCAAGAAGAAACCAATGGAATGGTACTTGCTATTCGATCGCTCACTCAAGAAGCTAGCTTAGCAATGACGGATGTTGCTGATGCAGCATCGGAACAAATAGTTGATACTTTTTGCATTGCCCTGGGCGCAAATGTAGTGGACAAACTTCAAGACAGAGCCACTAAAATTCGAGCAAATTTTGGTTCTATCACTGAATCTATTCGATCGACTCCTTTAGATTTGCGTGGCGGGAGTTTACCGGGAAAAAAACAGCAACCGAAACAGCTCACTGGACTTTGGGGCTAATTGATTCCTGCCTAAAACTAGCCCAAGCTTATAGCTCACGGTTAGTTCTGGAAGAGCAAGCTCGTAGTGCTCAGAAAGAAAAACTACTCACTACCTTAGTTATCTATTCGAGCTTGCTTTCTTCCTCTCCTTCCTCTTCTCATCCCGATTCATCAATATCATCAACTTCATCAACTATTTCATCAACTATTTCATCAACTATTTCAGAATCAGAAAAGGAGAAAAGAGTAATGTTTCAATGGTTGCTGTCAATTTTCAATGCTCCAACTACGCCATATCCCATCAGCTCGACAGCCGTTTTCATGACAGGAGTGTGCTAAATGATTCCTATTACTTCTGACCAAGTTTACGATTGGCATCCAGGCCATAGAGTTGATGTCTATAGTGCTGATAAAAAATGCTTACAACTGTGCCAAGTGAAGGACTTGGATTTAACTTTAGGCGATGCGCTACGCGCCCGCAAGCTACGCGCCCGACAACTTGAACCCGTTGACGAAAATCTGCAACTCTGCAAACCACAGGAAAGAGAAATCCCCCCCAATTGCGTCGGAGGTAGGCACTGCTCTTACCCAGAAACCTGTTATCGGTTCGAGACTGAGCAGCAAAATCATGAATGCAATTTTCCAACCGCCGAAGAACTTGAACAAATTAGATTGTGGACAGAAGGATTGAAAAACCTACAACCTTGATTTCTGATTTAAGTTTCTGTTACAGAGCGACCAAATTTAGTTAAAATTCAAGGAAATTCATGAAAAAGCAAAGAGATGGAAATACTGCTGATTTCAATAATGGCAGCCAATCTACTAATAGTCTTGTTACTTCTTCAGATGCAAGGGAAAATGTCTCTGTTAATCCTTCAAAATCAACAGATACTAAATTGGCTCAATATGGAGGACAAGGTGAAGGAAATAACGGAGAAACAGAGCAAGATAGACGAAATGCTGACGGCTCAGGAGAAGCGGATAGACCAGGCGATCAAGGAGTAATGCTAGGTTCTCTATTCTGTGGAGCTGTACCCGCGCTTGTTGTCGGGTTCGGGGCATTTTGCTACCACACAGGATATCAACAGGGTGGCAAAGAAGCACGTCCAACGATTGTCCACGGCAACCAATATAATTCCAAAACCTACCACATCTCCCCTTCGATTGGCAGCAACAACAGCAATAACAGCCATAAGTGAGCCAGGAAATGAAACAAACTATGTCTAGTTCATCATTACCCGACCCAGCAACAATGAGTTATGAGGAAAGTATTGCTGAAAGTATCAATAATCTAGCAGCCAAGGAGAATTTGAGACGATCGCTAGAAACTGAAAAAAAGCTGTCAGTCAGACTGAAAATCACCGAGCAACTTCTGGCACTAAGTGAACGCAATGAAAGTCTGTCACAGCAAATTACCGCTCAACTCCTTGCTGAACGTCATACAATGCTCAGGCCTCAATCTATCGGTCATACCAATTTTGACCCCGATTTGAACCTAGATTTAGACGAGCTTCCTCCACTGCCAGAGCCACTGCCAAAAACTAAAAGAAAAGTGAGGGTTCCTAAAGTCGAGGTCAAAAAAGTAACAGACATGACGCTTGAACAAATTCAAGCAGAACTCACCGAAAGCAGAGCAAAAATGGCAGTTCTCGACGTTCAACTAACATCCTCTGATTTTGATACTCGGTTCAATGCTCAAATGGACATTCGGAGTTTGAACCCGCGAATGAAAAAGCTTTCGGGTCAAGAAATTGCATTGTTGCAGCATGAAATAGCTTGCCTAAAAAAAACCCTCAGATAGGACTTAATATGAGTCAAACACTCGTAAACCGCATCTGTGGAGCTCGTAAACTGGCGGGGCTGTCTCCGGCTCAGGTAGCGAGAATGCTAAATGTTTCGATCGATCGAATACAGGCAATAGAAGCAGATACCGTTTCTGTTTCTGCCCAAGAAATCGAACAATTTGCAGAAATCTTTGAAGTCAGCAAATCATGGTTGATAGACAAACAGAGGTTTTGCTCAAATGAGATTCTGGAGGATATTTTCGGCATTACCCCTCTGAATCTAACACCAGAAGAACTTGAGAGACTTCACACAATACTTACCTCCATACGAGGAAACCAGTAATGTTCAGACAAATTTTGCAACGAGGGCTACGCCAAATTTCACCAAATCTGGCAGCGAAACTTACCACCAAACCTCGGTTGAAAATCTATCATTCTTATCAGGAAGTGGAGGTCAAAAAGAAAAAGCAACAGAGCCATTACAGACCCGGCTTTGTTTACGCATTCTATGATCCGTCAACAAAACCCGAAGCTGTTCGTCAAGCACTCAGAGAAAAACGGGAAAGACTAGCAATACTAATTCAAGGTACGACATTCTGTAAAATTGGCTTGAGCCGGACACCGAGAACACGCAGATATTTTCTCTCACGGGAATATGAGAGTGAGTTGGAAATCAAGGCGATCGCATTCACGATGAACATGAAGGTGACGGAGGATTTGCTGCACTATATCTTCTCGGCTCACAACGAATTGCGTAAGACAAGAAACTCGGAGGGCAAAAACTTGGATGGGTATACCGAATGGTTTCGGGTCACTCCCCTGAGACTGAAGATGATTCAAATCATGGTATACACTATGGCGGTACTCGTCAATCTGGCTTATTTTGTTTTCGCAGTTTCTGCTTCTATGTACTTGTTCAATTTCTTATTTTAGGTAAGTCAATGTTATTTTTCAAAAAGTGGCAGCAACAGTTAGCTAAGAAACTTCACCGGGAAAATAGACTAATCAAAGTTTCACGAACTTTGACTAACAAAGTTTTCCAAAACTTCGATGGTGATGAAGAAAGTTTGTTACCAGGATTCTATTACTACGCAGGATTGCAAATCCAACTAGAGTTTTTCTCTTCCTATTCCTTATTCCTGGGGGGAAATCTCGAACTGTGGAGATGGAATGTCTACGACGGGTTTGGACAAGGAATGCTGAATGATGGTGTGGGCGATACCAAAGATGAAGCTGCTGCTTTAGCTCAAACCTGGGCAGTGGATTTTCTAGAAGGTCGAGAACTCTACATGAGTAATCATCGGAAAAACCCCAATGAATCAATACGAATTTGACGAAATTGCACAATCTGAAACTTCAGACATTCCAAAATCTTTGAATGGTGAACCTTTAGAATTAGGAGATTTTGTCTGTCCCCGTTACATGGCAACCACTGCCAAACAAGCGATCGATCGAGGGTTTGTCTATCAAATTGTCGAAATAAAGGGGACAATCCTCACCGTTCAACGAGTCTCTGACCCCAGAACCCAAATTAGCGCCTCAAGTGATTTTTTCATCAGTCTCCAAGAACAAGAGGGTGATGCTGATTCTGAAGATGATGGTGTTGCTGATAAAGAGAGGTTGAATAAAGAGAGGTTGTGGTTGTGATGATTTTGACGATCGTTCAAATAGTTGTAGGAAATTAACTAGGAAATTAACAATGATTCAAAAAATGTTGAACTTGGTACCAATAGACATTCTTCGTCAGTTGCATAATGAAGTCGTAAGAAATTTGCAGCAACGAGAAATGATTGGGTGGAATAAATCAGAGCAAGGGAAACCCTCTCGCTACTTAGGCATACAAATCAAAGTTACTCCCAAAGCTCGACTAGATTATTGGGATTGGGATTGGTTTATCTACGACGGGGAAGGTGTCAACATTCTCAAAACTGGTACAGCAAAAACTGAAAATGATGCCTATGATTTAGCTATGGCATGGACTGATAATTTTATGGGCGAGGATGATGAAATTAATTAGAAACAAGAGGAAGAAATAGATGTTTGGTTGGTTATTCGGAACAGCGAAAGTTGCCAATACACATTCTCGAAAAGTTTACGTGAGAAGCAGCCGTCACCCAACCAAAGTTTTTACAGTTTACGGCGATACTGAAGTCTGCGCGATTCGGGCGCTGAAAGAAGTTGAAAATCAGCTCCCCAGACCCGAACCGGGGGAGACGGTTGAAATCAAAACTTATTTGGGATAAGCCATGCTTGACGAAATACTGAGTTTGTTTCCAGAGTCGTTAGCGCAGCCCTCGCAGAGGATCGTTAGCCACGTTGCCGAAGTTTTATCGAGTCATTTGAAGAGTAGATCGGGATATTTTCAAGTAACTGAAATTCAATCCAAAGACCATGAATACTTAGGTCTATGGATAAGTATTCAAAGCTGGAAAATTAACGATAAATTTCATTGTTACTGGTACATCCGGGATTGTCGAGAAACCGTGATAGAAGAAGGAAGTGCTGGTAGTCGAGATGATGCTCTCGTTATTGCTCAAAGATTGATTAATGATATTGACCTTTTCTTCATTCATCACAAACGCTCATCAACTAGAAACTGAAATGCGTAAGAATCTCAAACAAATTCTGAATTTACTCCCAGATTCGATCGTTCTATCATTCACCAAACAGTTGTTGATCTACCTAAAACTCAAAGGTGCAATCACAGAATGGGTGATAGATCCACCAATCTCTGACGAATATGAGCACTGTGGATTGATTATCCGTTTGCGATGCTTTCACATTGATGGAGATGAACGCTGGAGCGAACAATGGAACTGGTATGTCTACGACGGTATGTATCGGTTTCTCGATCAAGGCATGACCTATGACTCTGCTTCCTCCCTCCTAGCAGCGCAAAAGTGGATTAACGATTTTATGGAGTATGACGATGAAGAATCTGATACAGATTTAGCTGATGCAAAAAACTGGATTAATCTCAATTAAGAGGAAAAACAATGCAACAACAACTCGATCAAGAACAAGACGTATTGACTTACCTTCTTTCAACCCTAGTCGGTGGAGCTCTTGATGCTGAAGGGGAGCAGATGTTGGATGAACTTTTCAACATCACAACTGCTAACTTGAACCAACTCACTCCCCAGGGCTGGGCTGCGATCGGCGATCGGGCAATCCAAGCCAAATGGTTCCTTGACCACATCACCGAAATCAAAGAGAAGTTCAAGCTACTCATTGACGCACAAATCTGTTTCCGTGAATTTCAAGCTTGGCTGATGGAAGCAGGCTATAAAGGCGCTGAGAAAATCAAGAAAGCTCAAATAGATGTTGCCGTTGCTCGTGCGAAGTATGGCGCAACAGTAGAAGTCGAAGATTATCGACTGACCAAAAAGCAAGAACAATTCACAGGGGAAACTGTACAAGATAAGCTTTTCTGGGACAACACGGTAATTGCTGCGATCGCCAAGAAAGTTGCCGAAGTTGACGCAGCCAGTCTAAAGATGCAAGGAAATCCAGAGTTTGCTGCTGAATTAGCAAAATGGAAAGAAGAAGAAACCAATATCTATAAGCAAGCTGCATACGGTTTGAAACACGGTACTCATGGCTTGAGCCATCCAGCTCTCGGCGGTTCGACTTCTTCTCCACTCCAAATTAGTCAGTCCAATTACTCTCAACCTCAATTTGTTTCAGCTTCAGGTTCAGCTACACAACGATGGCGTTCCGCCCCGCAAGCTACGGCAGTACAACGATCGGCAACAGGCAGAGCGAAGGATTCAATCAATTTGGCGGTTAATTGGTCAGGGGATATCGCAGGCAAAGTTAATGGTGTTGCTTCGCAGATAAATCGTGGTTTCTCAAGATTTACTAATTTTTTCAGAGGTGAAACTTGATTATTTCAAAGCGTCAAGTTTTCAAAGTCGTTAGCTCGATCGATGTTACTAAAAGCGCTACTGCTAGCAAAAACACAGGCTGGGTAACGACAGATGACCATCAACCGGGGATAAAACTACCCAACAGTTTTGGGCATTTAGTAGTTGCTGAAACTTCGGCAATACAGAATATCGAGATTTGTCCCAATTGTTGTCTGCTCTACGGCAAAACCTTCAATAAATGCACCAACCATGTTTTTACAAACTCCACAATTACCACAAAACCCGAAGCCTGCTGTACAACCACAGCCACCGAAAGAAGTACCCGTTTTTAAGCCGTCAGCCGAACTGAAACGCCTTAAGAATGTCAACAACTGGCAATTTTTGGTAGTGAATGTCTCCATCGGCATCGGCATTGCAAATTTATTCCGGCTCTCGAAATCGCATCTTTTCTTAGGAATCGGGGCGATCGTCATCGGCTCTCTCAGTCTGTTTTTCATGTCGCCAACCGATCGCACCTATGTCGGACTGTGGCGGACGGGCGGTGCTGCATTGGCGATCGGAGGCATTCTCTGCTTCTGGGATTTGTATTATCTGCTGACCTGGCAACATGGTTTGGCGATCATTGCTTTTGTCCTTCTCTCCATGTGGATCATTGGTGCTGGTAGTAAATAGCACTTTCATCCCGGCTGGTACGGCTGTATTCGCTTAGTCCCTTGCCGGGATATTTCCAGCCAGCGGGCATCAGTCATCGGGCATCAGTCATCGGGCATCAGTCATCGGGCATCAGTCATAGGGCATCAGTCATAGGGCATCGGGCATTGGATTTTGGGTATTGGGCATCGGGTAGTAAGGGGTAGAAGTCCATGAGTAACAGGGTCACGGTGGGATCATTCTTTGGAGCATTTTGCTGTTTGGGGTTGGCATTGATGCCGCTTCCGTTCGATCGCTGGGTGGGAGTTCGGCAAGCAAGCTCTCTCGCTGCGATCGGCTGCGGATATTTTGGCTGGCACGACAGCCAGAAAAAAAAGCAAATATTGGAACAGCAAGAGCTTTGGGAATTTGAGCAGCGACTGAAACAGCGGGCGCTTGATGCTGCTGTTAACTCCGCACTCACCGATGTCCTGGTTGAGGAGGTAGTGGTCAAAGAGAAGCTTCGGGCTGATGCCTCAGTTGAGGTCTACAGAGCGGAGACTCAGCAGAATTTTGTCCGAGTCATGGCTCACGATCACCCTGAAATTCTTCAGCATCTTCTCCAAACTTCACAACCCCCAACAACAGAAACAAAAACTGTTTCTGATTCTCAGTCAGAAACAGAAACAGATTCCGTTTCTGATTCTGTTGTTGATAGTGTGCCTGGTGGTGTGGCTGGTGGTGTGGCAAAAGAGAAAACAGCAGAAGAGAAAAGAGCGGAGTATATAGCTGCTGTCCGATCGAAGTTAATCAAATTGATTGAGGAGCATGAAGGTGGATGGATTGGGCAACTGATGCACAAACCCCTCCTAATTTATGGGGATATGGGTAGCTTTAAAAGTTACTTCGGAGCTTTTTTAGCACTGTGCCGGCATTATTTGTATGGTCACAAAATCATTTCGATCGCTGACCCTCACTTTCACCAAAATTATGATGAATGCTGGAAAACTCTGGTTAAGTTAGGCGTTCCCGGCTACGGCGCAAATCAAAACTTTGATGAAGTTGGTCAACAACTTAACGCCATGTACGATCGATTCAAAGTCAGAACTCTAAAGGACGATTGGCTAACTTCTATCTTTGATGAGATGACACAATATGGCTTTGAAGAAGGTACGGCGGAACCTGCCAGCAAATTAACCAGAAAAGTTGTTGGCGACCCTCGCAAAGGTAAAGAAGCGCCTATCTTTATTGCTCACAATGATACTAATGCTGCTTTTGGCGGGGGTGATGGTTTCAGTAAATCTGTCAATTCAGGAGTGATTAAACTTCAGTTACGATCGGACAGTAAATATCAACCACTCTTCAAAGGCACTATTTCTGGTATCAAAGATGAAGAGGGAGAGTGCATCAAAGATTTAGCCGTTTCCATCGCTCCTTATTGGATACGTCCTGAATGGGTTTATGAATTATTTAATGCCTTTCCTTTAGACAATCCTCATTCAGAAAGTCAAATTATCAGTAGTTCGGAAACTCAAAACAAATCTGATATTAAACTGGATTTACAAAGCACGGAAACTGAGGTAAAATTAGAGACAGAATTAGATACAGAATCAGATATCGATCGACTAAATCGGGCATTAAATCAGTCGGTAGCTTGGGATTATTGGTTAGCCGAATCAACGCCAGAAGAACTCGATAAACAAATAGAATTACATCGATCGCAAACCAGCAAAAAGTCCGATAATTTACCCGATAATTTACCCGATAACTCAGGCGAAGAATTATCACCTGTGGATAACCTTATCACAGGCGATATAACTCCAAAACTTTTACCCAGAGAGGATTATCCAGTAATCTGGGATGCGGAAGATTTCGCAAGATTACTGCCAAATGAGTCAGAAACAGCAGTTTTTGAGCGCATTTTGGAATTATCTGATAAATATAAAAGTCCCAGCAAACTCATACAAATGGGTTTGGGTTTTACCCAAGGAAGGAAGAAGCCTCGAAGTTATTCAGATGTAGGTAAAAAGTGTTTTCAGTACATAGTAATGAAATATGGTACACCTTCTCTGATTGCTCGATATAAGGATTACTTGGAAAAGAAGTAACTCCAATTAATTCTCAATTAATCCTCAATTAATTGTTTATCGATCGTTCATCAATCAAACAAAACTAGGAGAGCAAATGCGTAAATTAACCCCAAGCGAATCAGTATTTTTGGCAGGGACATTAACAGCATCAATATTAACAACTCTTGAAGTTGTACCAGGGATAATAGATAAATTAAAAGAACAAGCACACCAAGCAAGTGAAGAACGGAAACGGACAAAAGCAGTAAATCCAGCAGACACTTTTACCGCTGGACTAATCATAGGTTTGGTTGGTGGAGCCGTTGCAACAACAAAGGTTATATCGGATAAAATTAATAATCCATAATAACCCAAAAGTAAATCTCATAGTAAAATCATTTTAAGTTGTCATTATACTATGAGATTTATGAATCAGTTAGCAATTTTCTTGCTGGGTGTGTTAGTTGGATTACTAATCGTATTTTTCCTCTTTCAGTTCATTGAATAATTCATTGGGTTCGTTGTCTCGTCTGAGTTGAGGAATGCGAGGCGGTTTATTACTAAAAAAGCCCCAAGCAATTAATGCAAGACCAGCAATAAGTTGACCATCTTCGTTACTAATCCGTTTGGAGGCTACAAGAAGTTCTGCGATACCTGCAACAGCTCCCAAAATAGTTGAAATAGTATCTAATTGGTATTGAGTTGGTTCTCTAAATCTTAGTTTCATTGTTCCTATGAGTGAGCTAAAATGATTAGTCTGTATCTTCAAATTCATTCTCGATCGTTTCAATGATGTTACAAGAAGGAATGTCTAATTTTTGTTCAATATTATCAATTCGGCATTCCAAAGTAATCGATCGAAGTCTATTTGTATCTTGCCAACGGCGGATTTTATAACCGATAGCAATCTGGTCATTCTCTTGTTTTTTAGTTAAGTCATAAGTGAATAAATCAATTCTATGAACTAACTTATCCTTGATTTGTCGAGAAGCGAGCCAGAAAATATAGGTTGAAACGATAGCTGTAACACCGATCGAACTAGCAATATAATCAAGAGTTTCTTGTTTCATTTTTCCATAGATTACAGTTTATTGCCCGGAATAATAGTTGTTGTGAATACAAAATTTGTATCAGCAATATATCGCGGGTCTGCTGTAACTCTCCGCATAAAGTTTTCATGTCCTGAGATAGTTCTACCAACCAAGCACCCAGCCGATGCGGTATGAATATCATTCACCGGATGTCCCCAACCGTGATGTTGATTGATGCCAAAATAACCTTCATCGATCGCATCTCCGGTTCGCATCATGTCCCGATTCCAATCCCGGTGCACTTTGACAAGTCCGACCTGGACAAGAGCTTCGTGAGGGTCAGAGTAGCCGTGGAGTCCGACTTGCCAAGCCCGATACTGTCCAAAGGCAATTCTGGCGGCTCCTTTGGGGTTCATGGGATTGTCAGTGTAGTAATACCCAGGTTCCGTCGTGGCTTCCCAAATACCTTCGATGACGGGTTGGAACTTGTCATTGAACGCAATAATTATCCTGAGATCATTGAAGTAATTGGGTCGATCGTCATTTTCCGTTCCATCAGTGTTTGCCCCTTCTACATAGATTATGTTTTTCTCCGATCGACCTCGCGAAATTTCATAATTTTGCTGTTCCATATACTCAATAATTCTTTCGGCAAATGTTCTACTCATTTCACTTTCCTCCTCTTAGGTGTAATTAAATGTACTGTGTCAAACCCTTACACTGTTTGAGTGCTAGAGTGATAACTTCTTAAATTCATAGGGCAAAATCATGTTGGCTTCTTTCCACAATCCGACTCTTTTCCTATTTGCTGTCGCTGCACCCGCTATTATCGATCGCAACACTGTCGTTTCTCTCACGTTGTATATATGACGATTGAAAGGCAAGCGAGAAGCGGCTAAACCAGATTGAGCGAGTTTGACTTGGACATTGCTAGAGACAAGTAGATTGTCCAGGTAAACATCACAAACCCATCTTTGGTATTGATCTAGCTCATAGGGAATAGCAATTAGCGCTCGGTTTTGAAGCAGATTCCTTAGAGCTAATTTGGCTTTTTCTGCCCATTCCCAATGCTTAAGAATCAGCGGGTCAGTGCTAGTTTTACCGGGTTTCTGAGATTCTGGGGTATCAATCCATTGCGATCGACAGATGATAGATTGACTCTCCGTGCCTGTTGCAGAGAGTAATTTCAGATTGAAAGTATCTCCATCGTATACAAACCCTAATTCCGCTTTGTAGACACTTCCTTTAATTATTTCCATCTCACAAAACCCTAAAGCTTTATTTTAAACGAGCTGTAGGGCTTTTTGTCATCAGTAAATTCCGATCAATTCGATGGTTTTAAAAATTTACATAGATGGGTTTTATCCATATTCTCTTAGCGTTCTTCCACCGTTTACCTCCACCCGTCTCCAAAACTCTCCAGTGTCCGCGTCTCCAATGTGCAATCGGTGACGAATGAATTCTCTTTATTTCTCTATTCCCATTGTCTGTTTGTTCTTCTAGGTTTTCTTCATTAGGTTCAATAATTTTTTCAGCTTGTTCTAAAGATGCTGATTGTTTGATGGAGAAATCTTTGCCTAGCCAGCGAGGAAATCGATCGATCGCCTTAGATTTTTTTAAAGTTTTCCCGAATCCTTTAGTAATTGCTAAATCTTTCTTGTCTATATCAGAAACCAGCTCTGGAAGAAATTCAAGACTTAAAAGAATATTGATGATAAGATTTCTTAAACGGTGGATGAAAACTCTATCTTCAGGAGTGAGTGTGTTTCGTCCTATATTGGAGTTTTCATCATAAATCAACGTATTTCCCCCTTCGTCGATTGCAGTCCCAGA
The DNA here is from genome assembly GCF_036705105.1 of Microcoleus sp. B9-D4. Taxonomy (NCBI): domain Bacteria; kingdom Bacillati; phylum Cyanobacteriota; class Cyanophyceae; order Oscillatoriales; family Microcoleaceae; genus Microcoleus; species Microcoleus sp. B9-D4. The sequence continues at coordinate 125,123 of NZ_JAUBTS010000011.1, read as the reverse complement.
AGTCCACACAGTTTCTTGAGAATCCACAGTGGAAAATTGGAAATATAGAGTATATTTTAGTTTAAAAGGCTCGATCGTAAAATTTCTCCATTTAGCTGAATTCCATTCTGGATGATTGAAATCACTACAACTAACTGTTAAATAATCGATCGAAGCTCCATCAGGTGCATAAATGGCTCCTTTGGGTAGGGCTAGCAAAAAACTAGGTAACGACGGCTGCCATCCGCATAAAACCCCTGGCTTATGGAGAGCGTCAGTTTGATCGAAAGCTTCAATCAATTCATGGGTTAGACAATATATCGGCGCTTTGTGAGCAAACCAGAGTGCGATTCGGTAGCTGTGGATAAACGCTGAGATGTCAACTTTTGCATATTCCAAATCACACGTACTTAATCCGATCGCAATTATCTGACTCAACACTTGCCAGCTTATATACCCGGATGGCATTCGATAATTCACATCTTCTCTTATCCTTGCCAACAGCTCTTTGTTAATTTTCTCGAACATTAGCAAAGTCTTGTTCCGATTCATCTGCGGTTGTAGTGTCCAAAGTTGAGATTTGTTGGGCATGACAAAACCTCTAGCTTAGTGTTATATTATAGGGTAATTCTACTGTATTTGCTGCATAAAATTATAACAATTTGGTAGAAGTGGGTAAGAAAATGGAAAGATATTACAAACCGCTATATAAACCGAATCAGGTATTTTGTGGAACAGGACAGACAGCCATAGTAACGGGCTGGACACTGAAAAGCACAGTGAAAAAGAAACTGGAAGAGGATGAGTATGGAGCGATGGCGTCCCGCCCCGCAAGCTACGGACAACTCTACTCAGCAACACGCGGTATCAATTTCTTGGTACGAAACCTATTATGGAATCCACATATCCGGTTTTTAATAGTTGTGAATGCTACGAGGGAAGATAAGAATTCAGGCGCAGCTCAATGTTTGTTGGATTTCTTTCGACAAGGCTTTGAATGCAACAAAAGCGAAAACGATTCTGACTGTTGGAAAATCACCTCAGATGTAGTTGGATACATCGACATCGAAATACCGTTCGAGAATCTGCAACAGTTACGGGAATCGATCGAATGTCATGAAACCACAAGCATTACTGAAGCAGTCACTCTCGCCAAAGAGTTAGCGAAGTTGGGCGAGAAGCCGGAGTGGGCAACACCGACGATTCCCGCTGGTGGAGAACTTGCCGACGGTACTCCCAGGGCAGAGGTACGGGCATAGAATCGAAGGCAAAACTATCGCCGAAACTTGGGTAAAAATCATCCACCGCATCAAAACGACTGGCACATTGCGACCAACCGGCTATGACGGACAGTGGCAAGAACTGATTGATTTGATGGCAGTAGTGACCGACGAACCGCCCGAATTCTTCTTCCCGGAGCCGAACTATTTGCCGATCGATCGCCCCTTTCTGTCCGAGTACATCCCGCAGATTCTGGAAGATGCCCCATATCACGAGGGAATCAAGTACAGCTACGGGCAACGGATGCGGTCATGGTTTGGACGTGACCAAATCGAGCAGGTCATTGCCAAACTCATCAACGAGATTGATGCTGCCAGCGCCGTTATCAATCTCTGGGATTCTGGCGGCAACTTCAGCAGACGATCGGACGGTAGCTCTGACCATGAGCACAGTGGGAGTCCGTGTCTCACTAACATCTGGGTGCGCGTCGTGGATGGGGAACTCTCATTGACTGCTACGTTCCGCAGCAATGATATGTTTGCTGCATGGCCGGCAAATGCGATGGGGCTGCGGGCACTGCAACAACACATCCGAGAGGCCATCGCCCAGCGGTCAAAATACAATCTGACGATGGGCCCGTTGGTGACGCTGAGTCAGTCGGCTCACTTGTATGATGATACTTTCGAGACTGCCGATCAAGTCATCGCTGCTCATTACGATCGGATTTGCAAAAGTCGGGACTATTTTGACCCAGCCGGTAACTTCGTAATCGAACTCACCAGTGATGAGCATGGTGAAAAGATTTTAGTAACTCAGATTCCGGGCAGTGGCAAAGCCGTTAGCTATTACTCTGGGCGAAACGCACTCAAGTTAGTTCGAGAAATTGCTGCTGCCTCGCCTGCCATCCAAACCGAGCATATCGGGTATCTCGGAGTAGAATTGCAAAAAGCTGCTCACTGTCTCAAAACTCAAACCACGTATACCCAAGATTTGTAACATTATGAAACCTTTTTCCTTTAATGCAAAACCCGAAGAAGCTTTGCAGATTGATGAAAGCCTAACTATGACAGAGCCTAAGTTCTTTAATGCTAATTTGAACTCTACAGATCGTCCCTTCAATCCATTAGAGCGATGGCGCGTTCGCGCCCCGCAAGCTACGATTCCTATCTCAAACCAGTCCCAGACAATTGAATTTGAAGCCAAATTTAAAGCTGGTGGCATCAATTTTCATTAATTTACAAAGCTGTAAGACTTCGTTTTGATGTATTGAATTGTTGTTTATTTTACACAAAATCATGACTACTAAAGTATTGTTAGTAGATTTAGATGGAACAATCCGACAAACCGCGTCGGGCAAAACGTTTATTAACGAACCCCAAGACCAGAAACGCATAGAAGGGGTTCAAGAGGTGATCGAACATCTGAGTCAACAATTTGTAATTATCGGTGTCACCAATCAAGGAGGGGTAGCAGCAGGACACAAGAGTTTGGCTTCAGCAATCGAAGAACAGCGAATAACTTTGGATCTATTCCCGCAAATCTCAGAGATATTTTTCTGCCCAAATTGGGGAGACAGTTGCTACCAAGTTTCCCGTGGCAATGAACCGATCGAATTCAGTGCGCCGTTGTCCGGTGATGGCACAAAGATATCGTGCCGGAAACCGGGATACGGAATGTTGTTGTTGGCATCCCGATCGCTGGCAGAACCCGAAGACTGCATCATGATTGGCGATCGACAAGAAGATAAAGATGCTGCGGACGCTTACGGAACCCAATTTTTTTGGGCATCTGTGTTGAAAAATGAACAAGAGTGGAGAAATCTTAAATAAGAGGATTCATGAAGCGTTTGCCTGGATGGAGCAACACCGACGGCGCTACCTTCAGGCGATCGAAACTAGAACAGCGGGAAGTCACTGGGGTGGAACGATGCCCTGGAAAGAACTTGCTCAACTGTCTTGGAAGCTTACCAAGTTGCAAAGTAGAGTACAGAGTACAGAGTACAGAGTACAGAGTACATCCCTTGGGAGCGCTGTGAATACTATTTCATCGATCGAGTAGTTACTGCTAAATATTTGCCTCTGGTTAAACAGAATTTCAGAGTTCTGAGTTTGTTATCGGTGTACTCAAACCATTAGACCCTCAATTTGTACCGAGATAAGCGTTTTAATAATGTGGCTCAAGCGCAACGAAGTGCTGGCTTTAATCTTAAGGCACTCAAAATCTTGTTCAGAATGAAATAGCCCTACGGATTTAACTGGTACTGAGCAGATTGTTTCAGGCACTTTCCTGACGGGGTGACAAGCAAGTTGAAAGACATATTAGACAAGGCTTTGAGTTGATCTGCCTCAAAAAAGATATGTGCGTGCGATCACGACTTTTTCGGGGGTAGATAACGGAGAATAAGGAGCGGCGGCGATCGCTACTATCATAATTGTCAATAAGCTCGTCATAATCGCTGATATTTTTTTTGAGGTTCAGGAGCCTTAACTCTTTGCTCATAAAGGTTTCAGCCGCGTTGTCACCCCGTCAGGGCACTTTCCCACAGTTAGTTTTGACAGTTGAACAGATTAAGCTGTTAGTCATTTAAATTTATTGCCTCAACCTTGCAATATGGGGTCTGGCCCACAAATAGTGCAGTTTGAATGTCGAACAGCTTATTTTGGCTGACCCAATCTTAGCAAAGAAGAAAATTAATGAAAGGCGAGTCCTCACGAGGTTGCGCTAGCGGCATCTGAAACTAAGTTCCATAATAGAACAATCAAACCCGCTAGCATTTACCCATCGTTCTCGGATATTAGCGTTCATAGTTACCAGTTTCTTGAAGTTTCTTAATTATTTCTTGACCTTCTTTTGTCTTAACTAGGTTGGCGTAAGCTGTACCCGCATCCTCCTCCTTTTGACCATTTCGCTTAATCACAATATATAATTCATTAGTTAGTGGATAATCTCCATTATAAATTGCCTCTATATTTACTCGGTTACGATTGCTTGCATTACACTCATCAGGGGATACAAAGTTACTTTGTTGATAGGGAGGGACAAATTTATTCCCATTTCTACCAAGGGGTAAAGCCTTGATGCGACACTGTGGGACTACTAATGGTGCTGAAGACAAAGTGATGCCACCGGGGTCTTTAGCAACTTTGTTAAACGCTTCGTTAGCGTTTGTTGCTGATGTCAAATCTGTGAGTTCTTGATTTTCGATTTTTAGAGTGCTTTTAATCCAATCGCTAGAGCTATTTGTATTACCACCAGACGTATAGATATTAATTTTGATATTTGGGCCATTAATCTCCTGCCAATTGCGAATCTTACCAGTGTAGATATCTCTCAATTTATCTATGGTAAGCTCGGAAATATTCAATGTAGGGTTAACAGCTACTGCCACACCGTTTTTGCTAACTGGAATTTGTTCGATAGCAAAACCTTTCTGCCGAGCTACACTTTTATCTTTATCGGAAATGGGAAGATTGGACAAAGCAAAATCTAGTTCTCCGTCTAATAACCTATTAATGCTTTCTCTCGACCCCACTTCAAGTTTACCTTGTTTATCTGTGGTATTAAATTCCAGATTAAACTGGTTATGAACGTTTTGAATTTCTGAGTCTAGTTTTGGATGAATAGGAGTCCATGCACCAGTACCACCGTAGGAAAATCTTCCTTCAGGAACATTTTTAACTTCGTCGAATGTAGCTGCCATTTGAGGCTTAAATCCTGGCGTCAGGGTTGAGTCAACTAGAGATTGACGTGAGTTGATATACGATAAAAAGAATGGTACAGGCACGAAAGTGCCAATAATCATTCCAATTACAAAGGATAAACAGGGTATTTTCCAAGGAACTTGCTTTTTCTTTTGCAGTTCCTCTATTATACGATTTTCGATGAGGGCTATCTTTTCATCTGTTAGTTGTAAACTTTGTTTAAGACGGTTCAAATTATTGCGTGTTTGATTGCTAATTGGATACTCCCAATGAATTGCTTTAACAAATTCTTCTCTATATTTTTTTAACTTTTGTTCATGTTCCTTAAAAGGTTTTAACACTTCATTTTCAATGACTTTAGCATCCTGAGCATTCAGTAATAAATTATCTCGTACACGATTTAATCTCTCACGAGCTATATCAGAAATATAACCACTATTTACCCAATGCTCAACTTTTCGGCGATATTGGCCCTTCGGGTCATTGATGGATGCTTTGGCAAGTTGAATTCTATAACCTTCTTTTAAGGCTGTAATCGTTGGTTTCATTGCTGGAGCAGCTTTTTGAACTTTATTTTTGGTATATTGATGCAATTCATCAACTGAGATCCAACCATCTTCATCCCGGTCAGCAGCTCCAGTCTCAATACCCTCTACTAAGTAACTGGTGTAAATTGAGAGATCTTCTTCGTGACCTCCAAAGCTATAGTCCCAGGCATTGGTAGAAGTGAGAACAGCTCGCCCTTCACCTCCCAATTCTTCCATCAGATCAATAAAACTATGTTCTTTAGTTAAGCCTTTAGTTGATAAGCCTTTGTAGGGGAACGCTCCGCTAAAGCAACAATCTAAAATCACTACCTGTCGCTTAGAAGCGCTATTCTCCATAATTTTATGCACAAAACTGGCTTCCACTCCTGTTGATTGGAATTCTTCTTTCTTCGTGCTGGGAATCGCAAAGTAAAGATTGCCACTGTTATCCGTGATACCATGACCCGAGAAATAAAGCAATACCACATCATTTCTTTGACAACCTGAAAATAAACTTGCAATGCCTCTCCGTATCTCCTCTAGAGTAGGATTTTCAAGAGTTCTCACATCAAAACCACCCATCTTTGGGTTCTGCAAGACTCGTTGCATTGCTTTTACATCTTGTAGAACTCCAGGTAATTTATTAAAACCATGTTGATACTCACTTACCCCAATCAGTAGTGCGACTTTAGCCATTTATTTCATAACCCTTTTGTTTTTACAATTTTTACCAATTCAACTGCTAATAATATTACTGCCCATCACTTTTGCTAACTACTAACTTAGCAATTACGCAAGTGTCGCAAACGTTATTGTTTAGGTCTGTAGTTGTGCTAAAGCGTTTTAGCGCAACTACGAATCGGCTTTTATCTGCCAATGAGATAAGTTTTATAGGTGTTAGTCATGTATTGGCTACTCAGGACTTAGTGTTTCTTACGCTATTTGGGATCTTCAGTCTCGTTGAGAAATTTTTCTGCCTTTTGCATGAGAGCCTCAATATCCTTCAAAGTGCTACCTTCCAAGCTTATTTCTGTACCTTGGGGGGTTTTGATTGTGAATTTAAGGGTTTTTCCAATCAGGCGACGGTGCAGCCACGAGATTGCACTTATAATATTTTGGCTATTAACTTCAGCCATCAATATTCCCACTATAAAACCTTCAATTGACTTGGCATCTTTTGGGATATCTTCATCTTCAACTGCAACCCGATTCACTTTTTCAAACTCATCTGAGTCCTTCATCTGTTGCAGTAGAGTTACCGCTAGCCGATTTAGTTCCTCATCTTCTAAGCCTGTAGTTGTCAAGTCAATGATGAATTGCACTGTGGATTCGTTTTTCATTCTTAACTCCCAAGCAGTTATTGTAGTTTTGCCTTATTTTTCATATACTCGTAATTTCACAAGTAGATCAGGATAAAATCGAAAATAACGTTTTTTTGGTCACTTCGTTGAGAGAGAACTGCGCTTGCAGGACTGCGGTGTGCAAGGAATGAGCGCCTGTCCCCGTGAAAACTGCTAGACTTAAAAGAGGAGGAATTTCTGAGGTTCACTGTGAAACTAGACAATTTACTGTTATCCATAGAAATCCTTGACAGTGGTGGCGCTCACCTTTTTCGTCTATACTGCTACTGATGCTCGTTTGTCAGAAAGACTTCCCAACCCAACACCCGAAGGGCAGATTGAAGTCAAACCATATCCCGTATACCGTTCGGCAACGGTTTGCTACGGTCGATCGATTACAGTTTGTCACTTTCTCAGGAACCGAAACAATTCGCAGTTCCTGTTCCTAAGAGAAGCTAAACTCGGATAATGCGAATTCGATCGGGTGGCATCCGCGTCAAGTTGGCTCGAACTCCGCGACTTTTGCCGTCGTAGACCGCAAGCATATAGTCAGCTTGTTTGCTCATGAAGATATCCTGAGCCGGATATTGACCAACGAAAACAAGCGGATATCCAAAGCAGAGATTACTGCCCGTTTCGTAAACCGTGACCTTGGGATACCTCAAAATGGTTAAGAAAACTAGGGCAAGTTGGTCAAATCCGCGATAGTTGCCGATTAAAATTTCGGCATCTAGTCTTGTGATATTGTGAATTGTTGTCCACATTTCATGGTTCATTTTTTCAAGTTTTTCGGTTCCTGTAAGAAAGACTTTCATCTGTGGTATGGTACAATTAGTTGGTGTTTTCGATACCTAATTGACTGCTAAAGGCGCAATGTAACAAGCGCGATGTTGCGGCGATGTAACAGTCAATTTTCCTGCTAAATTACTAGAGTCTTTTGAGGAGTATGACAATTCGATCGTATCGATCGGCATGACAACCGCTATCAAAAATGCCAAAGTTCTTTTGAGAGTAGTTGATGCCGAGTACCGAGATAACGCAGTAATGGCGGTAGTAAGGGAATAATATTGAGCCTAAATATGGCTCAATATATTCCATCTTAAACAAAGCTTTCGCTGTTAGTTTTTGATACTGTTGTTGGGTGTTTTGTCCCAAAAATCCTAAAGTCTCAATGTCCATTGGTCAACAATTAGCTAAACACTACCCCTCTACAGCGAAGCACCTACGACTGTAATAATTCAGTTGCTTGACTTCTGTAAGTTTGGCGAGTAAATCTTTGTTCACTTGTTCAAATGCTGCCACAGTTCGATTGCGGTTTAGATTGTTTGGATCAAGGATTATTGGTTTCATGGTTATTGATTTTAAGCGATTAACTAGCGATCGAAAGGCATTAAAAAAAAAGCCCCAGAGATTCATTTCTCTGGGGCTTTTTGCTATAAGTTCAAGATGCGTCGCAGCACTCTGTCTTCTTCGATCACAAAGTTAATGTGTTGGTAGCAGGCACTTATGCAATCAACAAGCCATGTTGCTTGCAGTCGATCGCAAAGTTTTTCAGGACTAGCTGGATCGAATACAAACGCTTCGTAGAAAGACCCCTCTACGAGGTTAATCATGATGTCGAAACGTTTGTATTCGATTAAAAGAGCTAATTCCGAGGTCATGTAGCTTGTATCAATGAAATCCTCGGTGTTTACTATGTGGTGCATAGATTTTGCCTCAAAACGAAAGAACAGAGCAATAAATGCTCATTTCCTTATCGCGAAGCGCCTTCAAGATTACTACTCAGGAAATTGTCGCACTCGTAATTCAGGAGGGAAGTCGTCAATATTGCCACCTTTACGATCGTTTGTTTTGAATTTGAGATGTGCAGAATTTACGGGATTCGAGCCTAACTGTTTTACGAATACGGCTGTTTCTGCTTTTTGGCATTGATAGACGATCGACTTAATCCAATTAGTTTCGCAGGCGCGTGCATCAGAACCGGACTCTCCGCCGATAATCGCCCAATTCAGCATTGATTTACCAATTCGATGTCCGCCTTGAAAATCGCACGATTGACATCCCACACAAATCCCAAGGTATTTTCGCAAGTCGATCCGCCCTAACAGCGGTTCACAGCTCAGAAATCGAATTGCTGCCGGGGTTTGCAGCAGGGATGGAATTCGATCGTCCGCAGCTTTTTGATTTTCAACTGAAACTCCCAGCCAACAATTCGACAAAGGCAGTTTCAAAGTAAAGTTGATATTTTTGAACCTTGTTTTTATTGGGTCGCTTTTGTTCCCCAAGAGGTATAAAGCGCGATTCCGAATCAGTTCTCCTCGAATTGGATTACTAAAGTATTCCCGCATCCGTTCCGGGCGCTTAGTAAGTATTTGAAAAGTATGGTGTGATGCGATCGCCATGTAAGCCCAGATTTGGTCAATCCATTCGTCAAGAACCCATTCACCGAATAAATCGGTCATCGAACAGAGAAATACTTTTTTGGGCGATCGCATTTTTATCAACTCTTGCATCACCTTCTCGTCAAAAATCAAATTATCTGGTGCAGAGCCTGAGTAAGAAAGGTGTGAGGCGAACTTGAAATAGTTACTTTGATTTTGTGTTTCGCTGTAACATCGGGCACAGCCGGGGCTGACTTTGCGGCACCAATGTCCACCATGTCTGCCGTCAGGTTTAACTAAATGGATGGGATTACAAGTTAAGTTCGTCCATTGAATATTGCTCATAATTTTGTCCTGTTTGTGTTGAGTTAAAAAAAAGCCGGGGATTTCTCCCCAGCTACAGCTATTTATTTGCCTTTGATTTGTTTGATGGCAGGAGTTGCTGCTAATTCGATCGCCTCATCAGGTGTAGAACCCATAGCCAAACACAGTTGCTGATTTTCAACCAAGCGCTGGTCAACACACCAGCCAGTGCCTAGCGTTTTGTCAGATTCGTAAATCTGGCGGGTTGCTTTGACAGCAGCTTCTTCAAAAGGATTTGCGATCGGTCGAGTGGTAGTGGAAATGTAGAAATACGTGCCGTAATTGCCCTCACTTTGGAGGAACTCGAATCGGAAAATGTTGTTGAAATATGCTTCCGAATGTTTGGCGATCGCATATTCATTGGCATCTCCTGGCATTCCTTCAGCAACCCATGAATTGAATGCCTCGCGTCCGAATGTCTCAATCAAGCCTTTCATCTTATCCTGCGATTGACGGTGGATGAGAAACGTACTCAGCTCAGAACACTTTTCATGAAAATAAGTTTTCATTTCACCAGCAACCGGTATTCCCCAGATTTCGGTGAAAGACTCATTTTCATAGTGAGGTTTGAAAGTCAGAGTCTTTTGTCCGATCGCACACACCGCCATCTCTACAAAACTGCCACGAGTCAGACCAGCTTTCTCAGCTTTAGAACAGTTCATTCCTTTGGTTTCGCCTGTGACAAACACTCCGTAATCTTTACTGCAATTAGCGCGATACCGACTAGGAATGGTAGGAATGCGAAAAGCGAATCCATCTATGACAATTGGGTTTTGCATGATTGTTTCAGTTTCTAGTTGAGTTGGTGGTTTAGTTTCTGTTTTTGTTTCTAATTGAGTTTCTTTCACTAAAAAGTCAAAGAAACTCAATACCTTTCAGCGAAGCATTACGATTGCTTTGAATATATCTATTAACTTTACCGCAGTTTCCCATTGCTTTCCCATTGCTTTCAACACTGGTAAAGCAATAGCAAACTGTCAAGTTAAATGACTATTTGGTTCAATCTTTCATCTTGGCAGAAATCTATTGCAGAGTGGAGGATATCCTCAGCAGCTTCTAAAGCATATTTTTCGTTAACATTGACAGGATTGCGAGGAAAAGCGTTTACCATGAAGCCTTTCCCTACATCAGTCTTAAATGGAACAAAACCTAATTCATAAATCTTGCCAGGTTCGTAGCTTGCGGGCGCGGAGCGCATCGGTAGGAAATCACGCTTTACTGTGACGAAAGTTGAAAGCGTTCCCCCAGAATCATTAAGGACAAATCCCCATATTTCTGTTATTGGCAATCGAGCAAGTACCGAATCGATCGTCAAAGTTAGATGATTTATCTTTATGATTGCCATATTCAGCGAAGGAAATTCTTGACCTTCTAAAACAAAGTAACCTTTGACTCGATTTTCTTTGTAGCGGACAAATGGCTCTACCTGGAAACTGGATTCATTGATTCTGATTATTGTCATTGTACAAATACCTTAGAATTGAATTTTCGTCGAATCAATAACCTAAAGCGAAGCATTTTAATGAATACTATCGCTTTAGGTTTATTTTAGCGTTTTAGGTAGTGAACATAAACCGCTAACCCTGGCACTTTATGCTCCGTTTTCTTAATGGCGATCGCCCTTTGTTTCCGTAACGTTTCTAAGTACACAGAAGTGAGAAACGCTTCATGTTTTGCTTCTGCTTCTGTCAGCATTTCTTGCAAATCATTAATGTAAGCTTGGCTAGTTTTGATGGCGGTTGCGTTCGATCGACACAGTTTCTCGTATTCGCGATTGATGTCTTCATCCAATCGGGTAACGCTAAGGTTTTTGTCATCGTACCGAGTTCGGAGCTGGACAACGATTTTGGCATTGTTATCGTTATAGACAACGTTTTTGCGAGAGTTTTCAGATTCCATAATCTCGAAAGCTTCGATAATCGCATCAGGTTCGATCGCATCTGATTCAACTTTTAATCTTTCAATTTGATTGCGAATTTCAGCAATCCGTTTCAAATGTGGTGTGGGAATCTGGGGAATATCCATGTTACAATTTTGTCGGTAAATACGGTGGATTCCGTGGACATAGAAACAGAATTGTGGTCTGTTTCTACTGTTTCTATGTCAACGGATTTTTTAACTGTTCTTGGCTACCAGTGACTACCAATCCAGTGCTGCTACGGCTGCTTGTTCAGGAGTGCCCTCAAAAGCATCTTCAAGTTGGGATAGTTGATGGTAAGTAGCAACTAATTCAGTAGCAGCTAACTCAGCATTATATTGAGCACCTTGTTCTTCACAAATAGGTTCCCTGTCGTACTCTTCCTCTGGAAAGAAGGAACCATCAAGCTCAGGTAAATGACGCTCAAAATGTTTAAAATCCCGATGGATAAACCATTCGGGCTGGAGTTCGATCGACTCAAGATGATTCTCAATCCATTTGAGGAAAGCAAACTTAACTTGCTCAGCCGTGAATGGTGCGGAATGTTGGCAATCAAGTGCTTGGAGTCGATCGACAATTTCATCCAGATTAATCAGTTTGCCGATCGCTTCTTCAAGAAGTCTGTCCGAAGCTTTCCAGGGAATCTGTGCATTGAACTCTACAGTTCTCGTATCTGGAATGTCGATGTGTGGTAAACTTGATGTGGAAGAAGTGGAAGATGGTAGAATCGACATAGTTGTTACTTCGATAAAGAATCAGTACCCCAAAGCGAAGCATTCACGAGGGGTACTTTTTGTGGGAATTTCTTCACTTGTTCAGAGTGAAGGTAAATTAATTCGGAAAACCGTAGCTTCAGCTTCAACGACGTTGTAAATATCGTTGCTCATGTGTTCAATTTTGGCTTTAAACCAACGCACAAACGCTAATTTGACATCGGAATCGTTGTCCACCTGACAGTCACAGATGCAGCGAAATTTAAGCGTTTCTACGATCGCATCAATATTGACTATCTTTTCAATTAGTAAAAGATAGTCGATGTCTTCTTCTGACCAAGTTTGCGGTGTCCTTGCTGAGTGGTTTTGCATTTAGAGACATAAACAAAAACAGAACACTCCCTTACAGCGAAGCATTATTTTGTTTTGTTTCTGTTGCTTATGTTGTGGCTGTAGGAGCTAGAGAAAAGCTTAAGAAGTCAGCTTATTCTCTAGCTAAAAAAGTAAAGATTACCACTCAATACGGCTTATCTGTGCCTCGGACATAAATCGACCGTCGCTAAACTCGTAAATCCAGCCAGTGGGAATTACGGGAGCTTCGTCTGGTATATAATGTCTAGAAATGATGTAGCCGTTGATGCTGTATTCTGGGAGTGGGATTGACCATTCGGCTCCAGTATTCCACTCAAGGGAGCGGTAATCTTGGATTTCAGTTTTTTCAATCAACATAAACAATTCTCGGTAAAGTAAACAACACTTCCTCATTGCGAAGCACCTTTACGAGAGACTTTGCTATTCAAATTCCCAGTAACAATAATGCTACCGGGAACAATGTTAATTCTGAATTTCTGTTACTGGGATTGAACCTGAGATTGAGCCTGAGCCAAAGAGTTTAACAGGTAAAGTAAACTGCCAGCACCAACCGCTGTGTAGGTAGTTGGAGTCAGATCGGACGATCGTTTGATGAGATAAATTCCGTCAGAAATTCGTTCGCAAGTTTCGATGTCGCCACGTTCAATGGCAGCATCGGCTAGCTTTTTGATTCGACCGTGGATGTGTTGGGTGATTTTCTTTTTTGATTTCATGTCGCTAAAAAAGGTTTAGTTGTTGATAGGCGGGTTCAATGATTACGAACTCGGATTTAGCTGGGATGTACTGATAAATGAGGAGATTGCGATCGCGTGCCATCTTGAAAGTTGTGGCAGTTCCGCCCCCAACGCCGTGAGGATCGCCGGAGAAAACTGCTAGGCAAATATCCGATCGTTTTACCATCCACTGATTGCGAGCTTGCATAACACCAGGGCTGTACTCGTCATAAAAGCATACTCGTTTAGTTGCCTGATCCAAAAGTTTCTTGTAATGGCTTTGTTGATGCGGTTTCCATAGCTTATGCTGATCAGCGCAAGGAATCACGGCTGTCCATTTCAGTTTTCGCCGAACTAAAATCTCTGCTGCAATTTGGTCAGTGCCGAGTGCCATTCCACACAAGAATTTAGTCACACCTTGATTGATTGCCATTGTGATAAGTTTATCGATCGGAATGTTGTAATCAAACCAGCGATGACCCGTAATCATTGCTGTGTTGTACTCTTTTTCGTCAAATGGTTCAGAGAATTTGTACTGAATTTCACGATTCAGAGTTCGATTGACTCGCTGAAGTAACGCTGGAATTTTGCTTGCTGCCATGAGTTGTTACCTTGAAAAAGAATCAACAACTCACAGCGAAGCATTACTTTAGTTTATCTGAAACTATCCAATTAATACACTTAACAACGACATCACCATGACAATCTAATGGCTTGCAGTAACAAATAAGTTTGATTGTTTCTCCATTGTTAACTCTATGGGCGATCGAAAATAATTCCTTGTAAGTGTCATTGGGATTATTGTGACCCATCACTATTCTCTTCCATAGCCATTTTCTGTAAAGTGCTATTACTTCGGCTCGATTTCCGTCTACACCAATTTTGTAAGGATTAGCTAAAGGACTTGATTCTAGTCCGAGAGATTTATTGGCTCTACCAATATAGATTTTATTTTCACCAACAAAACCATGTTGTTTACCGTTCACTACTTCAATCATAAAAACCTCAAATTAGATAAAAAAGCTAATAGAATTGCTGAAGTTATCAGCAGTTCTATTAGCAGTGGCTAGTACACTTGGCGGAAGGTGAGGTTGAGTCTGCCGTGGTTTTTCAGCAAGTTAGAAGTTCCTGGGATTATCTTCTTTACTGCGTGAAAAGCTAGTCGGCTTTTGCCATGCAGGATCAGTGCGTCGCCCGATCGGAGGATCAGCTCCGTTGTTGGATCTTTCCTGTTGTTGCCTCCGATGCTGAAGATGCAGTCGTCACCAAGCGAGATCGAGATTATGCAGGGCTTGAGGTTGTGCTCTGTGTTATCTTGATGCAAGCCTAGTCTGCTCTTGCTATTGGCAGCGTAGAAGTTGATTAAGCAGGTTTCGGGCTGGTAGTCAGGCTCGTCTACTAGGATGGCTAGTTTTCGAGCAATCTCGGTCAGTTGAGGAGGCATTGCAGCAAAGGGCTTGTTGCTTTCAGGGTTTAGCTTAGAGTAGCGATAGCCTTTGCGATCCGAGATCCAGCCTACTTGTCCGCAGCTAGTTTGGCTGCAATTGTAGCGAGCGCCGTTGGGCATTGTAGGAGTAGTCATCCCACCGTTAATGGCGGCTATGTTTCGAGCAAGTTCAAGGAGTTCTTCCTGTTGGGCGATCGTGAAGTAGTTCTGGAGATGCAGCATTAGTATGAAAAGAATTAGGTCGGCTCTCTATCGCGAAGCGCACCTCACCAATAACTTCCTGGTGCTTTCTGTGTTTACGAAAAGAGTTGGCGGCTTTAAAAAAAAATCCCTAGCTGATGCTAAGGATTTTCTTTTACTTTATTTGCAATCCTTATCAGTTCGGATTACTACTTCGCCAAGATTGCCAGCAGCTCCGCCTCTAACTAAGCAAAATCGCTTTCTAGTCCAGGGGTGGCTAAAAGTTATAGTTCCATGCTGGCCGTAGCTACCACCAATTCCGCTGTTAGTTTCGCTACTCCAGCTAATCAAGGTTGCTCGATCGCTACCAGCTTTACCTGCTACTTTCGCATCAATGCCTCTAAAGGTTGATTTGATGTTTATACCGCTGGGTAGTGGCACTTTAGCTCCGCAAATTCCACTTAAGCATTCAGAAATTGCTGGCTGATCACCTGTATAGATTGCTACACTTCGGATTTCGCCATAATTGATAATTGCATCGTATCTGCTTTGCTTAGCTGTTTGGATTAATTGCATATGGGCTGCTGTTACTTTTGCATACCCAATGACTGGTGTGGCTGCTAACAATGCAAGGGCTGCTAATTCACCAGCAATTACGATCGATACCAAAGATTCAGTTAAATTAGCCATGAGAGATACCTAGATAAGGGATAGTGAGTTGCAAATTTACAACTCACTCTCTTATCGCGAAGCGCCCTCCCCAACAAACTTCAATTGCTCTTTCTCTTAATTTCAAAGCCCCAATATCCCTGACAGATACTGAGGCTTTTCTTTGCTATCGATCGGTATCGCTAGAACTAAAATTCATCAGTTCTGTTGCTGTTGTATTCTTTCTTGTTGGCATAATATTCCGATCGAATTTGCAACAATTCGTTAGGTGTATATCCAAGGTGACTAACGAACTTATGGATTTCTGGCAGAAGCATTGTATGAATTTTGTACTCTAGCCATTCAACTTTGAAAAGCTCGTACAAATCTAAGCCTTTGAGATCGGTATCATTTTCAGATTTGAACTGTGACCAAGCTAGAATACGAATTGCATCTCTCAAATTGGATGCTTCTTTCTCTGATTTGGTCAAGATATTGATAGCCATGGTAAACCTCTAGGTAAAGTACACAAAATCTAACTCAATCCCTAATGGCGAAGCCCTACAAAACGGTTAACTTCACCATTGTTTCTTCATTCAGCGATTAGTAGATTAAGTCAAATACTTTCGATGGCTACGCCTCGGCTTACGCCTACGAAAAGAATCAAAAACATTTAACTTAATCTTACAATTGGCTGATGAACTAACTCACGCTAAAACAAATCGCCAACATCAAATTCTTCGTCAGGAACAGGAACATTGGTATTAGCAGATGAATCGTTGACTTTCCGAGTAGGAGTAGCACTAGCCGTAGCCGTAGAAGTAGCACTCGTAGTAGCACCAGAAGAATTGTTCTTCTTTGCATAGTAACTCGATCGAATGCTTAACAATTCTACCTCGGTAAACTCTAAACTTTTGGCGAAAGCGATAAGTTCTTCATACGTCATGTCATGAAGTTTCTCATCTTTCCATTCAGCATCAAACACTGCATAACCGCCATACTGGAGATCTTTCAGTGATTCTTTGTTGGTAGATTTGTATTCTTCCCAGGCAAGAATACGAAGCGCATCAAGCAATAAACTACGCTTTTTGGCAGTCTTGGACATGAAAACGATAGCCATGATAAATTCCTTTGGTGTAATGTACAGTGATTTTGGAAATAAGCAGAAAGCCTATCTCATTTCCCTATCGCGAAGCGACCCTAACAGAAAAACTACTGTAGGTTCTTTCAATTGAATTGATTGTTGAAAGTAACAAAGGCTGGATAGAATGTGTTTCTATCCAGCCTTTATCTACCATTCGATCGGCTCTATCATTTGCGATTTGTAGCCTTTCTTCTCGTTCAAAGTCCAAAGTACCAGGGAAAAGCGTTCAGGGGTAAGGATTCGTGGTACTGAATGGGTAAGCTTGCAGTTAAATTCGCAGATGTCGCCATCATTGAGTTTATGAAGCTTGCCATCGATCACAAATTCAGCTTCGCCAAGGTTTATGCTTACTGCGCGAGGCATTGCGTAGCCGTGATCTTTGTGAGGTCGGATTAAGCCGCTGCTGCCTCCTCTCTCAGAGCCGTGGTAGGTGAGTAAGCCTATGTTACTGCCAGGGTAGATTCGTTGGCAGAAGTTATAGAGCCGATCGTCAAAGTAAGCTGGTTTTACTTTGCCGTTGCCTAGATGTACTTCGTTAAAAAGCCAAAGCTCTAATCGCCGAGTGGTCAAGGTTGAATGGCTAGTCTTCATTAAAGGGATTAAGCTCCGGCAGTAATTGCGAAAAAGCTCAAGGTTTGGAATCTGTTTCTTTAGTCGTTTCATGCTAGTTACCAGTAAGGATCATTTCCTTATCGCGAAGCGACCCTCGCCAATAACCTCATTCTGCTTATTTTGGTTTTAGTCCAATTGCCGATGCACTACGTGCCCGCAAGCTACGTACAAGTTCGATCGGCAATTGGATATCAACGAATAACTCTTAACTTTGCATTTCGGGGTAATGTGATTATGCGAACTTTTGACGGGTGCATTCGTTGGATATTCGCTGATACTCCCTTAGTGCCGTTGTGAACTGCAAGCATATAATCAGCAATTCTTGCCATGTGTTCGTCCATTGCTGGATACTTCCCGACATACTTAAGCGGATATCCGTAGCTTTCAGTATTAATGGTTTGATAGACTGTAACTTTTTGATAGCCGATTTGTTGAAGAAACTGAAGCGCTAGTTTATCAAATCCCGAATAGTTTCCGATTACTATTTCGGCATTGAGACGACAAACATTTTGAATCCGCCATTTAATCTCATCGTTTAGTCGATCGATGTATTCGGTTCCAGTGAAAAATACTATCATTGTTTTCGAGGATTTAGATTGTTTCCTTACGGCGAAGCCCCTTCGACTAGCTTTCGGTTGATGATGGAAAGATAAACTTGCCATCATCAATCACTGTTTAGGTTAGCCGTTAATCATCAGCAAAAGTATTTGGATAAGGTTGTGCGATCGAGTAGTAGCATTCTCTGATAGTCAACAGTTGTTCGATGGTAAAACCTCTTTCTGTGGCTAATTGAGTAAGTTGACTCAAATCCATCAATCGAATCTTACTTTGTCTCCAGCGACTGTAAAATTGGGTGTAACGCTGGTTTAAATCTTCACGAATCGGAGGATTTGTGTCAAACACCTCCCATGCGAGCACCCGGAACGCATCACGCAGGCGTAGAGTTTTCTGATCAATTTCAATTTGTGTATCTACTTGCATCATTGTTTTGTCATCTCGTTACTTGTGGTGTTAGTTTTGGTGTTACTGGTGTAGAAAAGGTCATTGAGAAGCTGGATGAGAGTTTCTTTGTTGTCGATCGCGACCCTGAGTGCGTAAGGAAACAGCAAATCGCATTCAGTTTCAAAGTGAAGTTTTCCACTGAGACTATACGGTGCAAACGATACCTGAAGAAAACTCGTTCTAGGAGTTAGCACCAGTTGATATCTTCTGTCGCCTTTGTTTTTGTAAGCAACGTACTGCTGTTTGTTGAATCGCTCTAATTTGGTATTTTTTGCTATCCAAGACTCTGCGATTAAGAACAAACTTGTCCCACCTTCGATGCTTTTAATTTGGCTAGATACCAATTGAGGTAAACCGTCCACAACTTCAAATCGTTGAATCAAGTCGTAAACTATCCTGTCAGTCATTTTGATTCCTTGTGTGAGTTGGATTGTGTAAGTTTCTCCTCAAATAGTGAAGAGAAACTTACGTTTAGTAGATAGCTACTTTTTCTTACAACGAATTACTTCAGCAACAAACTCAGGACTTAACCCACGGACTTTGATTTCAAATGGAAAAGCGCTAACACGTTTGGATTTTCTCGGTTCGGCTTCTTTCTTCAGTGTGTAACCGCCAACTGTAGCTACCAAGTTTAGATATGTAGTAGCCTCGGTTTTCGATCGAATCCCTATGTACGTGATAAACGATTCAAATCCTGAAGCAGCATCCGGCATTTCTTCCCAATTGAATTGATTATTGGTGGTGCCGACAATCGTGATTCGATCGCTCAATTTTACTACAACGTAACTGCCGTGCGGTGATGTTTCGATAACTTCACCTTCAACACCTGCGAAATTGACCTTTTCCATGATTCAGTTTCTCACTAAATAAATAACTCAACACTTCAAAGCGAAGCAAAACATTAACAACCTTAGAAACAGTTTCTTGATTTTGTTTTCTTGATTGCTAGTGTTTCTGATTCTCTGTATGTTGTAGTAGCAGAAACAGGGAATAGAACAAACGACTTGAAACGGGCTTGATGTTGAATCCTGTGCTGATTACCGATCCAATTAAACACCTTTTTGATATACTTAATCCGCAGATGTTGAAGATTGATGGAACCTTGCGAATATTCTTGCCACAATCCTTGCTGTTGAAGGTGCAGACACAAATAGAAAGCGTAATCTGGTAAAACTAAAACTGGACATTTGATGCCTGTGAGGTAAGGCTGAAATTCCTTAACTGGTTCCCCTAACTTATGTGTGCTACCTTTATTTATCAGCCAGAAATCCGCTTCGGGGAAATTGTTTTTCACAATCCAGTCAAACAGTGATACGTTTTCCATTTCGTTTTGGGAATAACATCACTTCCCCAAAACGAAGTATTTTTATCTGTCTTTCTTCAATTTAACTCTCACATCTATAGCCTATGGGTACCTATATGTACCTGTACATAACGCACATGAGCATCACATAAGAAAAGCCAGAAACAGAAACGGGAGATGTTTCTATTTCTGACTTAAAAGTTAGATGGCGCTATAGATTTCCCAGGACAGAAGTTTTTCTGTAGTTCCTTGTTCAGTTTCAACAATATACTCAAAATACTGAGCAATGGTTACTGAAAGTACGATCGATTTAACTGTAACTACCCCGCAAACTGTCACATAACGGCTACCGACATGGATGCGGTCGCGGTTGACACATAACGGGAGTTCGCAAGAGAATTGACGCTCTCAGGGCTAAAGCCACTGAGATTCTGCTGACAGAATAGCTTTAGTTATTACTAAAGTTTGATTCTCGCTACGGTGGTCAAACACCGTCTACTTAGTCACCCAAATCAAGTTTAGGTTTCTAGCTACTTTTCCGTCTTAACGTTTTCTGAACCATCACGCTTGCCAAGATGCGGTACGCTCAACAACCTGCTATTGCTTGCCCTTTACTGTCATACTGTCATCAAGCTTGCACTTGACCGTTGTTTCCAGGGGCGGGAATTTCTCCGTACTAGGATGTCTCAACACGTAGATGTTTGTTCTTACTCACTTCTCAAACATAATACAATACTTCAGCCAAAATAGAAATAAAGAAAAACACGGGGACTGAAGTCCCCCGTGTCGCTTACCTCTCAGGACTAAAGTCGCTGAGTTTCCCGCATCCCGTATTAATTTTTATGATATTCCTTCCTACCATCTACGAAAACATAGACACCGCCTCGCCAAACCAAATTCTGGCTAACCGACAAATCAAACTGAGACTGGTCAGGGCGGGAAATCTGTGCAACTATCTTCTTACCTGTTGGTGTAACGGTAATTAAACTCATATCAAAACTCCCTGTGGCAGAATGTGGGCATAACTCACGTCCTTACCGCAAAGCGTTTTTTGTTACCGTTTCTGTTACGCTCCCTGTTTTGTTTCTGTTTTTGTTTCTGTTACTGCTTTTGTTTCTGAGGGTTGAGAGTTTTTCCAGGGTGCAAAGATTTCGGTATCCTGGAAAAGCTCTTGAGGACTGATGGTAGAGTTAGGACGTTTGAGGATGCCTTTATCTCGATAAACTTGTTGCTCATCCAAAACATACGCAACAAGTTCGCTACAAATCCATTTATCAGGGTTATCAAGCAGGTTGCCTAACAGTTCCTCAAACTTTCCGGTGAGCAGTCGATCAAGCACTCGACCAGGAAAACTGCCTGAAAGTGCTTGGGTTAAGATGGCTCCAAAATCGTACTTTTTGCCGACTTCGAGACTGGCTTTGTGTGCGATCGCATTACCTACCGCATCGTTGAAAAGTATGGGTTTGCGGAAGAAGATTTGACAGTTAGGGTCATTGAAGTATTTGCTTAAGGTGCAAACTTTGACTGTGTTATTTATCTTGTCTGCTTCTATACATTCATCCTCATCGGTGACAATCAGAGTATGAGTTGTGTGGATATCACTGATGGTATCCCAACCTGTAAAATAAGCGATACCGATCGATGTTAAATCCGTTCCTTTGTTGAGAAATCCAATGTACCCAGTTTTGTAATTCACTTCATAATCTGGGGCTAAGTCTGTTACTTGGATTGCGGGTTTTTCAGCAGATTTTGGTGTAAACATGATAGCTATACTCCAACTAATTTAGTTAGAGTATAGCAGTTTTAACTATGGATTATCGGGTATTCTGACCAATACCATTCCAAGAATCTTTTGATGAATTGAGCAGTAGGTAAGTCGTATGAACTCACATACCAAAGAAATAGAGGCTCATCTCTATGTTTCTCACAGAAACGAAGGAAGTGTCGATTAACTGTTTGAGTTTGAATTTTATGCCAAATAATCTGGCGCTTTTCCTCAACACTGTTGCCCTCGAAGTAAGTTGCTAAATTGGTCAATTACTTGCTCTGCTTTCTTGACCAAGTAGATAACGCAAATTCTTTGCCTTCATAAGCAACGCAGTAATGATTGTTGAGAAGGTCACTATCAACTCGCTTGCCATTTCGATCAAAATAGGTTCCTGCCCGACGGTTAACATCATAAGGAAAAAGGCTCATGGGATTGATGTGAATTTCTGACATGATTCTCCTTGATATTAAATTGCGGTTTTCGATGTTGCGGGTATAATAGCGATGACAGCTTCTTACCAAAGACTAAATTGTGGTATCGCTGACAAAATTCGGCCTCTTACCAGGAAAGGAATTAATCAATTTCCTGGTACAGCCGAGCTAATTTAGAACTTGATTTGCCACATAATCAACGCATCTGGCGATAAGTTCAGCATGGGAACGATCGGAAATATAAATCAGCTTCAAGTCACCGTTATCTCGGTAAGCATGAGCTAATTCCATAATCGTAGGCGTAAGCCGGGGCGTAGCCATCGAAAGATATCTGAATCAGGCACTAAATTAGGCTCGTAGAAACCTTTTAATCTGAC
This sequence comes from Microcoleus sp. B9-D4, assembly GCF_036705105.1. Taxonomy (NCBI): domain Bacteria; kingdom Bacillati; phylum Cyanobacteriota; class Cyanophyceae; order Oscillatoriales; family Microcoleaceae; genus Microcoleus; species Microcoleus sp. B9-D4. The sequence continues at coordinate 102,983 of NZ_JAUBTS010000011.1, read as the reverse complement.
TTTGAAATATCTGGGTAAATGCTTCTGGATTTGTTGCCATAGCATTTGCCTATATTCCTCAACAGAAAACTTGCCTCGCCAAAGCGGAGAATTGTCTAGTTGGTCATACTGATCGGTTAGACCTTCACTGACATTGAAAACTTCACGGTCAATATCGATCGCAAACTTAACTTTTTCAGTCGTGAATTTGTCGAAATCAAACTTTTCTACGGCAATAGTCATAATAGTTACAAGTGACAAGTCACTTCCTTACCGCGAAGCGACCCTCACCCGCAACTTTAACTACCTCCTATTCTGATGATTTTAGTTTTGTTTCCAGTTCGATGGCGCGTTCGCGCCCCGCAAGCTACGATATTGTCTTTGGTTCCGCGACTGATGCCGTCCCAGAGGGCTAAACCGTAATCGCAAACTGCACACATTGCTTTGTCCCGATCTACATAACTGCCTGGAACTCCAACTGTCTGAAATCCAGTAACGTTTCTTGGTTTCCCGTTTCCCGACCAGAGAGCGAAATAGACCTGAACATTTAGATAATTGCTGTTGCGGAGATATTCTTGAACTAGCTTATCAACTCCTGACGCATCACCTAGAATTATGGAAAACTTAAGCTCCATTATGCGGTTGAGAGATGCCACTCCAGGGCCGATATCTTTGATTAAGCGACTGCCAGAAATCATTACAATTTTAGTCATACTTTTGCCTCAAAACTACTTCCCAAACACGAAGTGAAAATGATAGAATTAAAATAAAGTCACTAACATGAAACTGAAATGCGTTCATTTGTATGCAAGCGATTAGTTTATTTTCAGGAATTGGAGGATTTGAGTTAGCAGCACAATTAGTTTTTGGCGAGCGATATCAAACATTTCAATTTGTCGAAATTAATTCTTATGCTCAAAAAGTCCTGCAATCCCACTTCCCTAATATCCCCATCTGGTCAGATATCAAAACGTATCATCCACCCAAACTCAGACAACTCGGCTTTCCTACGATGGTCATTGGCGGTTTTCCTTGCACAAATACATCAAACGCAGGAAAGAAAGAAGGATTGGCAGGCGCTGAATCAGGATTATGGTGGGAAATGTACAGAGTCATCGTTGAAGCCCAGCCAGATTTTGTCATTATTGAAAACCCAAAAGGAGTCATTCATAGAGGCTTGCGAACAATCTTGGGAGCCTTGCAAATGGCAGGATTTGACACAGAAGTTGAAGTTATCAGCGCGTCGGAGTGCGGTGCGGTACATGAGAGGCAAAGAGTCTTTGTCATTGCCTACCTGCACAACCTTGCCCTCCAGCAACGGAAAGGGTGGCAGGGCTGGTCAGAACAGATTGGAAGAAGTATTGAAATTGCAAGGTCGTTTACCAGCTACCCAGAAACTGAATCCAGAACTGTGTCTGTGGATGCTAGCGTTTCCCCTTACTTGGCTGGATTGCATTATGAAAACTGGTGGAGAATGAATCCGTCACCAGTCAGCCCAGGAGTAGAACCAAGGACTCCGGGGAGAGCACAGGCAATAACTCTGACGGGTTTATCAATCTGCATCCCACAAGCCACAGTTCCGCTGATGCGTCTCCAGTTCTTAGCTCACTTACTTTTAGGATGAAACTCATGGTTAGAAAGAAGAGAAAAATGAAACAGAAACCAAAAACATTTGATATGAGTTATGGTCGGACACTCAATCTACAGTGCATCATCGACAAATCACAACAGAGTGACGCTCATGGCATTTATTTAGAAATCGATCGAAGAAAAGACAAACAATATCGCCTAATCTCCGTTCATGCCAAAATCGTTGATGCGTGGAGAATTGCTTTGAATGGAAACTCGCTCTTAGAAAGTTCCAGCTTCAGTTACTCCAAAACTAACGATGAAATTACTCAAGAGTTCATCCATAAGTTAGTCGAAACTTACGGTGACTATGATTCAGATGATGCTCAGTATCTGCCCAAGGGTGATAATCGAATTATTTTACCGTGGCTGTTGTCTGGTGGAAAACCAGACGACCCGAATATCCCTGAAGGAATCACGATCGAAGTAATTAACCCGCCTGTGACTAAAAAGTGGAAGATTTACCATCGGGAGTGCAGCCATCCTGATTATGCAAATGGGATGTATGCGATCGGCACGTCAGACACAGAAGTTTTGCTAATTCAAGACACAGAATCTGTGATTATCAGCAATACTTACATCCTGGCTGCTTATCTGGCAGATCACTTGAATGATACCGACCACAGTGAAAGATACTTGGCTCAGGTGGAAGTCGATCGACTATATGCAGAAGCACAGACAGTTTTCTGTGTGGATATCCAAAAGGTAGACCTTAATGGCGAAAAAAAGTTTAAAAATAATATTTCGAGATTTGATAGTTGGAGGGGTCTTTTTACCACAGATGGAACTCCAATTACCAGAGCAGCAATTTGGGGATGCGATACCGCTTTAATCTGTGGAGATTATATCAGATTTGACAAAGGAGTGTTAGCCGGAAAAATTTATTATCCTACCTCTGTCGAAGGCACAGAATTCTACTTTAAAATGCCATATCCTGCTTGGGAGGGGGTTGCTAAACATAATGGTGTAGCTATGCCTCTATTTCCCAAAATAGAGAATGATGTCGCAATTGAATTTTGGGATTGGGTACGTGATAACAATATTGTCCCTAAAAAAGTTGATTGTCCCTTTGAGGCGGGTCGTCTTCTTACTCAAGGAATTGTTGCAGTATTTGTCTATCCACACACAAATAGACCAAGAATGGATTGTAATTAAACCCAATTCTGTAGCTAAGATTTTCTACAATGACAAAACCCGTTGAAATTCCTTAAGCACATATTTCAAGAATTTTGGATTTTGGCTAAGGATTCTTAAAAATCTGTCAGGCAAAGTAGTAAAACCTTGTTGATATAACGTTTCTACCAGAAAGAACACAGCATATCCAAAGTAAAACAGCTTAGGAGCTATATCACCCTCTGGCGTAAATCCTTCAGTAGATATGAACGAATTGCCTTTAGTATCGACATACTGAACAAGATAGAGAACTCCGCCACCATTTAGGTCTAAGGGTTCTCTATTATTTTCTCTCAAGTTTCCGTTGGGTCGATTAAGTCTAAACTCATAATACATTTCTCTAGTTAGATTTTTCATGTGGTCTAACTGTTGGGTTAGTCTTAAATTTTCTGCTTTAATTTGCAAGTTTTCTATCAATAAATTGGTGTATTCTGACATACTAATTTGCTGATTTATTTGCTATATTATACCAAACTATAAGTAACAACTGTTCATAAATAAACTGCTTCGCTATGGAGTTTTGATGTCTTTTTTTGGGAAAGTCTTATGGTTGCCGTACAAAATTCAACAGAAACTCAAACAAAACCTGTAGTCAATATTCATTGTGATGGTGCTTGCTCAGGAAATCCAGGGCCCGGTGGCTGGGCTGCAATCCTCACAATTCCTGGTAAGTCAACTAAAAAAGCGATTAGTGGTAAATCTGACACAACTACTACTAACAATCGCATGGAACTAACAGCAGCGATCGAAGGGTTAAAAGCTCTCAAAAAGCCCTGCACGGTTACGTTATTTTCGGATTCAACCTATGTCATCCACACTATGACCAAGAGTTGGAGACGTAATGCTAACCAGGATTTGTGGGAGCAAATAGAGCAGCTAGCTCTTACTCATGAGATTACCTGGATTTGGCTACCACGGAATTCAACCGCTGAGCTAGATGAGTGCGATCGATTAGCCAAAGAACAAGTCATCAATTCACGGTAAAATTACGATTAAAGCTCTCAAAAAGCATCTTTGGCAGTGCTTAATGTAGTGCTAAAGATGCTAAAATAGAGTTATTTGTAGTGGACAAAACCATGAGTCAATTTGATTATCTGCAACAACAACTGGCTAACAGTGTATGGGCAGGAAAGGAAATATTAAAAGTAGCGGATGTAGTGAATGAGGGGGTGGCGAGAGGAAAAGAGTGGTACTTTAGTCTGCCTCAGATCCAATTTATAATGAGCACTCCAGTAATGGGAGGAATCAAAGCTTTACTAACGGCATCTCAAGATATAGGAGACACGGTACAGGATTGCTGCTTAGTATTTCTGGAAACGGTGAATGGAGTTAACCGTGCCTACAACAGCAAAGCATTCACGAACTTAGCAGGGAAAGGTCAGCAAGAATTATCAAGTCTCCTTCCGAGTACAAGACAGCGACTGATTTATGAAGCATCGGTGAGTGCGTACAACGAATCGCTGAATTTACCAGAGTTATCAGTAAAAATTGCAACGATCGAAGCTGAAATTCGAGCAATTCAATCAGGTGGACAACCAGCAGAAGAACAACTAAATACATGGAAAACTGAAGCAATTAGTAGAGTAGAGCAACTTAAAGCTGAGATTTTAGCAACGATCGAATCACTGACCGGGAATCCACGCCGGAACGCTCGCACACGTATCCGACGGGCCGAAGCGGGGCGCATCGCTATGACAACAGGCACAATTCCTAACATCATTGCTCACAATCCATACACCATCACCTCCCTCTACAATCACTCCATCAGTTCCATTTACCGTCATCCACCCGTGTTGAACACTGCATTAGTGCCGATCGCAGTGGGCGGTGCAGCTACGATTACAGGAGCAGTCGGTGTGCTTACCAGTATAGCAAGTTGGTTACTCAGTAGCTTTTTCTTGAAATCGTTCAATATTCCCGCAGTTTTGTTACCAGCTTTGACGAATACAGTGGTGTCGATCGTACTCAAATTATCAGGAAGTGCTGGCGGTGCTGAAGCAGTTCGTTATTTTGCAGCCTCGGCTCTGAAAGCTGGAGCAAGTCTGTTACCTAAGATTTTCGGAGTGACAGGAATGCAAGCAAGCGGATGGGCATATCTGATGGCTTGGGCTTTGCCTATAATTGGAGCTGCCGTGATTATTGCCACCGCCATGAGAAACCGAACCGATCTCGCAGAATTCCTTTATGTTTTTGCTGATATTGGGAATGCAGAACCAAGAAAATTTAACTTGTCCGTAGCTCATATGTATGACACGAATCAAGTTGAAATTCTTGAACAGTTAAAAACCTTAGCAAAATCATTGATAGAAAGAGCTGTTGTGCCGATCGAAAGTATCATTGGAGTCGGCTTAAACAGCAAAAGAGAATATATCATTGCCTATGATTTGATGCTCCCAGATAATCCAGTCCTGATTCCTAAAGACGACATTCAAGCTAGGTTAGGGACGGATAAAGCTGCTAGAATAACATCAGGAAAATTCTTTTTTACTGATTGATATGCCGACGGATTACCAATTACAATATTCTTGGGTAGACGAAAGCCTAGGTCAAATTGAAACGATCGCCGTTTGGTCAGTTTGGGATTGTGTTACCAAACAATGGTCAAATGCTCCTAAAGTGACTCTTAGAAATACTCTCCTTTCTGGCTGGCATCAAGATGCTGGTCGAGAGCGTTTCTGCATTGGAGAAGTCCCCGAAGATACCAAAGATGCCTCTCTTTTAAACCCTTTTGTAGCTAATAAGAACGATCGATACACCTTAGACTTAGCCAGCAACTCTCGCAACCACGGACGCTTTACTTTTAATCTGGCTCCAATCGGTTCTAACTATTATGGAACCAAAGGAACCGAACAATGGAAACGCATAATTTACGGTAGCATTATGCACACCGGATGCAAACTATTAGTCGGTCGCGAGTTCAGTTTTATTATTGTTGATGACACCAAAAAAGATGAGAATGGAAACCCCCAAGATGACCCCACAAATGGAAGACACTGGAATAGCGGAGATAGTCATGGCAAAGCTTCCAAGGAATTTATGCGAATACTTGGAACAGGTGATGTTCACTTGCCAAATGACGAAGGAATTCCCCTTCAGTTTCGGATTGCATCGTTTAAGAAATGGGTAGCAAAGGGGACGATCGCCTACAATCCAGAACTAGACGACTCTGGCTATGATTTAGTCATTCCTTGGAGTTCTCTAAAAGGTAATAAACCAGCCCTCGGAAACTACAAAGAGAAACTGTTGTGCGGACTGGTCTTTGAAGCCGAGCAGCGCACTGCCAAAGCAGGTTGGATGCTATTCCAATGGTTCAAATTTGAAACTCTGGAACAAGACAAAATTATTAGCCGACTCCGAGCCAAATGTGAAAAGCTAGTAGCAGCAACTAACTCAATTCAAGCTCTCGCTAAAGAGTTAAGAATCCATCAGTTTGAAGCAGAACAGGAGCGCGAACAGGGGGAAAGCATTCAGTCAGAGGCAGAGTATGTAAACACAGCAATGGAGATAATTAAATATGACATAAAAGGTAGACTATTGTTGCATCCATATATCACAGGGAAAGTAGCAGAAAGACTGCGAGCAGTTTGGTTGAATTTAGCAAAGGCTGCGGGGGTTCGTTTCTGGTCACTGATGTCGCAACCGGATGAATATTTCCAAAAATATGAAAGTACCAGTAACGGAAAAACTACTTTTACAGAGAAAGTTTTTTGTGCACCTGGGATGGCTCCTGGCGAGTACATCGTATTTTGCAACCCCATGAGGCATTGGGGCGATTGCCAACTCTGGATTAATCGCCATGAGGGAACCTATGCCACAGGTTACGGTCTGATGGCAGCATCGACCAAACTCATGCTGAATTTGGGGAGAGATTTTGACGGCGATTTTGTTCAACTGATTCGATCGAAAGAATATCCCGCACTCCGAGATGCGATCGCCAACTTTGACAAACCGCCCGAAGTCGAAAAACTTCCCAAAATGGCACTGCCGGGAACTTTGCAACAGGTAGCCATCAATTCGATGAATGACAGCACCGGGATTGTGGCTTCACTTCTCGGTCGCGCCAGAGGTGCAGGTGCTGAAAATATCGTTCTCAATATCCCACCAGGAGGAATGCAAACTGAGCCAAAAGAGATGGCTATCATCAATTTCCTGAGTCAGGAACTTCAAATCGCGGTTGACTCCCTCAAATCGGCATATCCCAACAATGACAAGGGTTTACAGGCAGTTACCGATTATCTCAACAGTCTGGGAGATGCAGGTAAAATTCCGTGGCTCAAAGACTTTAAAGAAAAGGATGTTTACCTAAGCCGACCCTGTGCCGTTACCGATGATGCGATCGACACTATTTCCAGACTCGTCAAAGTGGTTAACTCCTACTGGCGACCAGCTCAGCTAGAAACTAATATTGATATCAACTCTTTTGAGAATGCACTTTTTGTGGGAGTTGAAGTTACCAAAGAACAGCTCGATTTTGCATTTGAACAGCGCAAAGGATATGCAAGAGAAATGCAAGGTGCGATCGCCTGGAAAGAGCAAAACGATGGCGATACTACCAAAATCCGCGAGGTTTCTGCCAAATATCAAGCTCTCAAAGAGTCAGCACTTGAACAATTTGCCGATGCTAACGGTCAGCCCTACACCGATAAATCCTGGGCTGCTGCTTACTGGCGCGCTGTTCATACCGGAGCCGGAGAGCTGAGCACCGGAGCGCTGGTGTTTAACCTATTTAGAGAAGAAATCGTGACTGAATTGCAAGAAAACCCTGATACTTTGCCGTATTTCAATGTGTTCAACGTTCACAAACAAGAACCCAATGTCTGGAGCCGAGGTGAATGGACTGGACAAAATGTACTCATCCGCATTGTCCAGCGTCTTAAACCTGCTGTGGGTCAGCAAGCCGCACGGATGGAATTAGCGATCGATATGAGGTATCCCGAAAGTACCAAAAATATCGGCTATTTCCCCCTTGGATGGGTTGGCGAAAAGTATCGGAGTAAAGTTGCGATCGGTGAAACTCGTGAAATGCGGATTTACACAGATGGCAAATACATGGATGAAGCGGGTAGAACTATTACCAAAACCGCTCGTTTATTCAATCAATCCATGACTCAAGAACAGATTGATTTCTTAAATGGCAAAATGCCCGCAGGTCTTTATACCCCTGAAGATTTTGGTTTGCCACCTAATTAATTATGAGTGGTATTTACGATAATTGGTAAATACTACCAATTTCATGCCCATTTCATGCCTAAAAATGAGAAAAATGTTTGTGATTTATTGTGCTTTTAAAATAATTAAGGCATAATCAAATCAAGCGTCTATCTCAATCCCAATTTTGAATTATGACTTCAGTTGTTGAAAATCTCCCATTTGGAGAAGTTATCTCCAGTGTCGTAGCTTCTCTAGAAAGCGGAAAGGATATCAAAATCGAAGGGTTTGGCACTTTCTCATTGATTGAAAAACCAGAACGGGAAGGACGAAACCCCAGAACAGGTCAACTAACCACTTACAAGCCTACTCGCCGACCGAAAATCAAGTTTGACAAGAAGTTCCTTGAAAGGGTTTATTCGGGTGCAAGACCTTCTGAAACTTCGACTGAAACTTCGACTGAAACAACTTCAGTAACACCTCCTGTAGCAAGCCCCGCAACGACTCCATCTCCCACAGCAGCTCCGGTAGCAGCTCCCACAGCAGCTCCGGTAGCTCCTGTTTTGCCTCCTCCAATTCCAGCAGAATTGCTTATGCCTGCTCAACCACCGATGCTGTGGCAAATTAAGGCTCCCGATAATTCATTTGTCGAAGTTCCGAGCAAGGAACTATCTAATTGGGGAGTTGGTGCAAATACTCCAATTTACTCCGTTGCTACTGGCTGGAAATTAGCAGGTCAAGTCCCTGAACTTGTAGGGATTGTCAAATAAGAATAGTTTTCGCTCAACTGAATCGGCGACGAACGAACTGCACAAAAAAAACCTGAGTGACTGCACCCACGCTCAGGTTTTTTTCATGTTTCTTGTTTCTAAAAATTTCTAACAATTGCTAAGAAGTTTAAACAAAAGCAGAAAAAACAGGATGTCTCAAAGCTCCAGTAGCAGTAATCCCAAGATGGATGACCTCGACTATTCTGCCCATATAATTAGCTTGGTTAGCCCAGATAGTCGATCGCTCAGCATCCGTAAATCCAGTCCCGACTCTGGCTTTGACAATTCGCTCGTTGAGATTGCCGCCAACTAATAGATTGCCCAACGACGCAGAATATTTCCCTGAACCTTTGGTGAACCCGGTAACGGGCAAGCGGTCTTTCACAAAATTCTTGACTTTCAAAAGTGCGATCGATCGACCCTGGAAATAAACTGAGTTCGGATTCCTCAACATTATCCCTTCAGCCGATTGCCCCGAACTCTTGACAAAATCTGCTTCAGCTTGGATAACCAAAGGCTTATTTTCAATCAACTTCTGAGGAACGTAGCTAACCTTCCCCATTGCCGGAAAGATTTGCTGAACCTGGCTATATTCGTCTGCTGCTAGGATGTTGGGATATTGAGTGAACCCGATCGCAAAGATGCGGAATTCCACCCTCTGTTTTGCTTCGACAACGGTTGCTGTAGTTTTGGTCGAGCGGACAGTTCCAGAAATTCTATCGAAAGGCTCTCCGGGAATGTACAGCTCACCGTCCAAAAATGACAAATTGTTGGCTAACCGGATGCTTTCACAGATTTGCTCAATTTCGGTCAATCCTGAATATCGAGTTAATCCCGATCGACTCCTCAATCCATTTGTCGGGTTTTCGTACAGACAGCGCACTCCATCCAGTTTGGGGCTACTGAGCCATTCAGCAACACCATAGTTTTTGGTGGGACTGTAAGTATTTGCTAATTGCAGTAACATCTTTGTTATTCCTCATTAAACAAATCGACCCAAAGCAGGGCTTCGGAGATTGCCTGTTGATGTCAAACCCATGTAAACTATTTGAACTTGTTTGCCGATATAAGAATCTCTGTTCATCCACAAATCCTGTTCCTCTTCATCGTTCAAACCATAAACACGGGAAACTTTATTAACTCCATCCACTGTTCTTTCAACTGACATATAACTGACGTAACCCACTATTAGATTTTGTGTAAATCCAACAACAGTAAAGATTCCGCTTGTTATGCCCTTGACTTTGAGAAGATTATCCGATCGAACTCCAGAATAAACTGAGTCCAGATTTCTGAGGATGATTCCTTCAGTTCCTCCAGAATTAAGAACGGTTGCTTCATCCAGAACGCCTAGAGGTGTGTTCCGAATTAGTTTTTGAGGAATCCGACTAATCATTCCTTGTGCCGGAATGATTTGTTGCATGAGATTCATCATCTGTTGGGCTGTTAGGGCGGGATTTGTTGCCGAACCAACAGCAGAAACTCGGAATTCAACAGCAAATTTTTCATCAAGTTCGTATGTAGATCGATCGCGAATTAATACCGTAAGTTCTGGGAAACTTTTACCAGGAATGAACAACTCACCGTCAATGAAAGACAAATTGTTAGCGTCACAGAGACTGCGACAGGCTAACTCAAGTCGATCGAATCCTACAAATCGCGTGGTCAAAGTCTGGCTTCTTAATCCGCGTGAGATGCCGTCGCGTGTGTAAATACAACGAACTCCGTTGAGTTTAGGAGTGCTTAACCAAAATCCAACCATGTATTCTTTAGCTGGATTGTAAGTATTAGGAACTTCTGCAACAAAAGTCATGGTTGTTCTTAGTTAACTGCCATTATGAAATTGCTAACACATCGAATTTGTTCATTGATAGTTTTGTCAAACATCAACGCTAAGTCTCGGTTATTCGGCTGGAATCTCATCAAACCCCATTGACCAGTAGCAGCAATTGTTAAGTCAGGCTTGAAAATCATTGCTGTAGAATGGAACCAGGTGTTAAAGACAGTAGCTGGCATATTTCCACAGATAATCATGCCGGAAATGTTGGCGTATTGGATAAGCACATCTACGTTAACTCGAACTAATTTGCCACAGGTTTGATAAGTTACGTTACCTGTAACATTCCACGATAAAGGCAAAGAAATTGGTGCTGACCAAACAATTCCGGCTGGCCCTGGCTCTCCTTTCGCACCTTGAGGCCCAACAGCACCCGGAATGCCCTGAATTCCTTGAGGGCCAGTTGCACCAGTTGCACCAGTTGCACCAGTTGCACCAGTTGCACCAGTTGCACCAGTTGCACCAGTATCACCTTTAGCTCCGATATCACCTTTGGGGCCAGTCAAACCGATCGCTCCAGTGGCTCCGACATCACCTTTAAGACCTTGAGGCCCTTGAATTCCAGCGGGGCCGGGTGTACCTTGCAAGCCTTGAGGGCCAGTCAAACCAGTGGGGCCGGGAGTTCCGGTATCACCTTTGGCTCCGGGAAGTCCTTGGATACCTTGGTCGCCTTGTTTTGCTCCTAAAGTCCAGGCGAGAGACGGCGGTTGAGAGTTGATGTTTGGAGCATTGGCAATGTAAGAACTCCCACCATGTGCAACGGAATCGAACATGGCGTAGTTGGTGGTTGCGTTCCAATTTCCACGCCAAATCAAACCGGGTCGCCCTTGTTCGCCTCGGATTCCTTGAGGCCCTTGAGCTCCTGTTGCACCTACCCCACCAGTAGCGCCAACGGGCCCAATTTCACCGACTGCACCGGGGATACCTTGTTCACCACGAGGGCCAGTAGCGCCAACTAAACCTTGCTCACCTCGATCGCCTTTTTCGCCTTGAATCCCTGGAGGCCCCACAAAACCTGGTTCACCGGGAACGCCTTTGGGGCCAGCAGCGCCGGGAATTCCTTGCACACCTTCTGGCCCTGGACTGCCCGGAGCGCCTGGTAAACCTCGTTCACCGGGGACGCCTTGAATGCCAGAATTTCCTTGAGGGCCGGTAAGTCCGATCGGGCCCGGTGCGCCCTGTAAACCCTGACTACCTTGAGCTCCAGGCTCGCCTTTTTCACCTGGTAAGCCTGCTGCACCAACAGCACCCGGAATTCCTTGAAGTCCTTGAGGCCCGGTGTCACCACGATCGCCTTTATCGCCTTTAGCACCGGGGATACCGGGGATTCCTGATTCACCGCGATCGCCTTTGTCACCAGCGGGGCCGGGGATACCGGGTAAACCATCAACACCGGGAACGCCTTGAATGCCTTGCATCCCTTGAGAACCGGGAATCCCTGGAATTCCTTGAGCGCCAGCAGGGCCAGTCGCACCGGGAACGCCAATATCACCACGATCGCCTTTATCACCTTTCGGGCCGGGTTCACCAGGAGGGCCAGCGGGGCCGGGTTCACCAGGAGGGCCAACAATGGCAGGTTCTGGGGGAATGAGAGCAACATCGCGAGTCGCGGTGGCAAGAACGCTGGTACCGAGCATGATGTCCGCTCGGAGAGTTCCATTTTGTGTGATGGGTGCCTCGAATGGAACCCAGGGACTTTCTTTGATAATTGCGCCATTCAAAGTGAATCGAACAAAACCGTTAGTTGGAATGTGTTGAGCATCAGCAACTACGACGGTTTGCCCTGAGTAAAGAACAGGAGCGCGTAAGGCAATTGTAGGAACATTGACCTTGACTTCAAAATTGAGTTGAGCAGTCGATCGAACTATAACAGGAGCTGTACCGCTGATGTCTTCAGCTTCAATGACATGAACACCTGCGGTATTAATTGGAATTGACATTCCAAATTGATAGATAGGTGCAGCAGTAGTTCCTACATTTGTGGCTGTGGTATCTGTGCCGACAACTACACCATTCAATTTGAAACGAACATCGGTATTGGTGTTGGTGGGAGTAACTGCTGTAACTGGGAGAGAATAGGGCAATCCTCCAACTTGAATGCTGGGTTGAGTGGGAGATGTGATTCTAATTGCCATTAGCTTAACCGCCTAAAATTTGATAGACAAACAATCCCTTTCTTGGTATCGGCATACCAAGAAAGAGATTATGGAAGCGAGACTGAACCTAGCTTTGAGAGAAAAGAGTTTGAGTTTCGCGCGTCTGGTAAAGAATCAGGTTTGAATCAACACAGTCTGAGCAATAATCAACTCAAGTTCCATTGACTCTCCGACAATCATGAGACTGGTGTAAGCGTCGGGAGTTGGACTAGCATCATCAGAAACCCGGATAACTTTGGGATTCTGTAACTGGCTGAAAACTTGGTAAAGTTCAGTCAGATATTCGATCGCTTCGATCGGCATTAAAATGCCAAAAACCGCCTCTGCCGGAACAGTTCCCTCCATCGTCAGCCCTTGATTTTGGGTGACAGTCGCTAACTCAGTCAGCGCATTTCTAATCAAAGGCTGGAAGAGTTCATCAAGGGTTTGATAAGAAATTGCCCGATTTGCCGGAGCTTTGTAAGTAGGGGCTTCGGGATTGAGTGCCTTGATTGCAGCTCTCCGCATTGAAGCATCTCTGGAGAGGATAGCTACGTCATCAAATGGCAACTTCGCCCTTCTAATCGCCAACAATGAATCGCCTTCGGATTGAGGCCAGAAATTGTAATCGGCAATTGTCGCTCGCAACAATTTTGTGGCTAAGCCTGCTGTTAACACCATGTCAGTAATCAACTAATAAATTATTTTTTAGCTTATATCCCTTTTCTGTTTTTGAGTTTATACACCAAAAACTTGACTTTTATCCCCATTTGTTATAGAGATAAAAGCCAAAAGTGTTAATCGGATTCTGACCAATTGACTAGAATAACAGAAACAGAATCTGTGGGAAAATTATTAGCTTTGAAGTTTTGCTGTAGAGTCGCAACTACTTGTTCTGCCTTTTCCTTAGACTCAAAGAAATAGGCTTCTTCAAAATCAGTAATCCATTCAGGATTTTCATAGTCAGCCAAGAACACAATGCTACCATGCTCGGTGGCAGCACCCAGTGAATAATAGGCGTAACAGATAACAAATCTGTGCTGAATCAAAGAAGAAGCATCAGCATTAGTGTCGGGAACGGGGGAATTGAGCATAAAAAAACCAGTAGCGAACTGGTAAACCGCTGCTGTCGGGTAAAAACTTAAGAAATAAGAGGCTGGAAAGTGTGAATTCTTGTCCAATCGAAACTGTTTCCGATGTAACTGTCGAACAAATGACTGTCACCGCGAAACAAAACCTTGTTGGCAGGAAACCAATGACTTTCGCCAGTAGAATCTCGAACTAAGGTAAAGGAACCGGAATAGCAGGGGACGATTGGAAGTTCAATTGCACCAACCGCCCAACCGGGACACCAAACATTTCCATAGTGAAAGAAACAGTCTTTTGGTTCAGGAAACCAAGTAATGTGTTCTTGAGTAATTTTTAAGGTTTCCATAGAGTTACCAGACAATTGCACTGAAAGTATGAATCTTTGTCCAATCGAAACAATTCGCTGAGTAAGTATCGAAAAGGTGAGTTTGACGATGATTGCCGTCTCGAATGGCAACATTTTTAGTAGAAACCCAATGACAGCCACCTTCAGCATCACGAACCAAAGTCAGGCAACGGGAATAGCTAGTAGGAATCGGGAGCTCAATTTGACCCATTGCCCAGCCAGGACACCAGAGAGAGGGATTGTACAAGAAGAAACAATCTTTGGGTTTCAGAAACAAATCAATGTGTTTCTGAGATGTTTTCTGTTTTTCCATCGTTTCCACTGTTTCTATCGTTTTTCCTTGATTCAACTTCTGCAACAGCTTGATTGAAAGCTTCATCGGTGGGTTCTTCAATGATACCGAGAGAACAAAACCATCGATCGTCCGTGATAGTTCGTCCGCCTCGGCAGATGGTTTTCTCTGCGCTATGGCATAAGTGCTGGGAGCCGCCATTGAGAAGTTGATCGTAATAATATGTGAGTCGTAGCTTGCGGGGCGCGTAGCGCCATCGGGGAGAGTTCGATTGGTTCTCTTCCAGCAAACGGGCAGGAATAGCAGCAGTTTGCTGGTACATTGTAAGCACTTAAATCTCTTGCCATGTGTTTTAGGGTTAGTATGAGTTCTGACCTCTCATTAGAATGAGTGGTCAGTAGTTAAACAGATTCTGCAATTTTATATGCTGCTAGATAGATGGCATCGGTACTTTGGGGGTGTTTGCCTTCTATCTGGTCGCTTATGGCTAGGGCTATTTTTATTCTTTGAGCTTCGGTTGGCGAAGGAAGCAGTTGGTTCTGAAAATAGTACCCCGCAGTGGAATCAAATAATCTGTCGAGGTCAGTTTCATATTTCAGAAACTTTACTAATTCCTCTGGATTCATGAGTTTTCCGATTGAGTTTCCGAAAGTGGGGAACAAGTCGATCGTCCCGATATTGTGCATTCAACTGTTTCTGGGATTGATAAAGAATGATGAGGATAAATTCTCATAGTTAGGGAGTTAAAACATCATCACCCCAAAGCGAAGCATGATTTTCCTTGTTCATGGATTGTCAGCCCGTAAGCGCAAAAGGTAACGTAGCATTTCTTTATGAAGAGCTAAGAATCGATCGAATAGAAGGGCAAAGTGAATCCGACAGTTTCCGAACCGCCAAGAAATCTGTGACAGAATCTCAAGATTGTGGTGATATTTTCAACAACTGCTGTCATCAGTTTGGTATAATTGTGACACTATCAGTTCCATATTTGGAAACATTACTACTGGGAGCGTGGGGTTTGGCAGAATTTCCTTGAGCTAAACTTACAGCAGCGATCGTCCAACAATCTTTAAATCCGTGGCGCAACTCGAACTCTTCCCTGAATTCCAACCCAAATCCAGAGTCCCGAAATCTCCTCAGTTAACGATGAGTTGTGAGGCTCTGCATTCTTGGAAACAGCGCATCCTTGAACATCAACAATCTCAAGGTGCTGACCAACCGCGACAGGGAAGTCTATTCGATTTAGCGCCAAATCTCTGTAATGCTGATAGCATTGACCCGTTTACCTTGGAACTGCACAATCTCTCATTCTGTGAGAAACCGGATTGGGGCGATCGCACTTGCCTCTATTTTGTCATTGACAACGCGCTTCCCCTGCTGCTGTACGTAGGAGAAACGCACCGAACACCGAAACAGCGCTGGGCGAACCACTACTGCTACAACTACGCTGGCAATTACATCGAACTGCATCGGCGTTATTCCTTGGATGTGGCTGTGGGTATCGCATTTTGGTACGGAGCACCGAGTAATCGAAAGCAGCGGTTACAGTTAGAATCAGAGCTTATTTATAAGTGGAAGTCGCCTTTTAATAAGGAGTGCTGGCAGTGGTGGGGACAACCGTTCGGTAAGTAAAACTGCTGGAATTTGGTATTTTAAAGTTAGAAACCGTATAGCCATCCCCGAATAAAACATGGATCGATTTGAATTTCAGCTAACCATGCTGCAACAAGGAGCAGAGGAACTAGAGATAAAAATAGCTAACTTCAGTACAATTTTGCAGCAATTAAAAACTGCTGCAATTACTATTTGGGTAGCATTAATCGGTTGGGTGTTTGCCAGCAAAATAGATGCGTTAGTTCCGCTGGGATACGTTATAATTTTTGGTTTTTGGTTTTTAGAAGCTACATATTGGAGGGTACAATTTTATTATATGCTAAGAGCCGCTGCTGTTACGGAATTCTTGAATGACGAAAGCGCCTTAGATAAAAGTTTTAATGCCCGTTCGATACCAGAAGGTCTAGTTCACCCGCTCGGTTCTTTGAAAATATTTAAAATGCCTTCTTTAGGTCGAGCTATGTGCGCTCCATCACTGTATATTTTTTATACGTTTTTGTTGGCTGTTAATTCGATCGTTTGGTTGATAAGTTTTAAAACCGCTCTCTAAGTGGGCGAGTTCCGAACGTGCGATCGACCGAACAATATCTTTCCTCCCAACTAGCTAGAAGTAGACGCATCTCCATCGACCCATGAAAAAGTACCTCAACCTCGCCACCGCCATCCTCGCATCACTCAAGCCTAAATCCAAAATACCCATAATCGACACCTACGGTGAATCCACGCTTAACCAAGATGAGCAGCAAACCCTGATAGAATCCTTGTTTGCCAGTTTGATGGGCGTTGGGTACTTCGGCAAAGCTCACCTCATCTGGGATGATGGCAAAGACAGAGAGCGGGAGATATTCACCGCATTGATGAGAAACGAGCCGATATTCCTGTACCGCCAAGGGGTGCGGCCTACCCCAACGGTTGAAGGATACTGTTGGCGGCTCATTGGCGAACATCCGAGTTTGAGGGTGTATGAGTTAGTGGTGGAAGTTGAGGGAGATTGATGGCGATCGATAGCTTACTTGAGAACTTGACAAAATTGCTGTTTTAACCTTTGTTGCCCATTATTAATTTTTATTAGGAACTAAAATCACATTCGGAGCTAGCTTTCTCATAAAAATAGCTTTGACTCTGTTAAGAAATAAAACAAGAGAGAATAGAATAATGTAAATTCGGATACAAATATAAGGGATAACATCTAACCTACTTTGATTTGTTTCTTCATTCTGAGGTTTTCCTATGGCGATCGAACTTTCAAGTCTAACGTTTACAAACGGGGCTGATGTTGTCCCAGCGTCGGGGGTAGAGGAAATACTCAATACAGGTGTTGCTAATACTCTGGGTGGCAACGACATAATTGCTGGTACAGGGAAAATTGTTACCGGAGTCTACAGCAACAATTTTTTCTTTGTTAATATTAGCGGACTCTATAACAAGGGCACGCTTAATACCGCCAATGGTAACGACATAATCACGGGCACCGTCAATGGCGATGACGTATTCCTTTACGATTCCCATGCTGGTATTTTAAACAACTATGGAACTATTTATACCGATGATGGTAACGACATAATCACAGGAATTCTCCAAACTTCCGGCTCCTATAACTCTCCTACTGCTGGTATTTATAGCCACTATGCTACCATAGATACCGGGGATGGGCATGACATAATTACTGGCAGTGTTGAGGAAATAATTACTGATAAAAGCCAGGTAAGCGCGGGAATTAGAACCGAGTATGGCACTATCGATACTGGTAATGGTAACGACACAATTACGGGTACTGGCATCAAAGATTTGGGTATAGCTATTAATTACGGCACCTTTGATACGGGAAAGGGCAATGACATAATCACAGGTATTGGCAGGAGTGGCATCAACAACTTTATGGCCACCTTCAATACTGGGGACGGTAACGATATAATAACTGGCAGTACCAACGAATTATATGGCTGGGGTATCCGCAACTCTGGCTCTATGGATACTGGCAATGGCAATGACGTAATCACTGGCACTAACATTATCGGTGGTGGTGTCGGTATTTGGAACGAGGAAAACGGCAACATCGATACTGGTGATGGTAACGACATAATCACTGCCATTAGCCAGGGAGGTCTTTACAATTTTGGTAGCATTAATACTGGTAATGGTACCGACTCCATCATTCTTGAGGGATATAATCAGATTGGTAGCGTATTTTTAGGAGATGGTAAAGACTATTTTAAGGGTTTTGGTAGTGGTGTTTTAAATGGTGGAAACGGTAAGGACATACTGGAATTAACGTCGGGGTCGGGAAGTTATATCGTTGGTATATCGGGAACAACGGTGAAGTTCACTCAGCTTAATGACGTTGGGATAAATGACATTTTGATAACTTCCGAGTTTGAAGAACTCATAGCTGGTAGCACAACCTATGACTTCAACCGTCTAACCAACGGTCAGATAATTAGTGTCGCCTAGCAGTTTATGTGAGGAGAAGTAGAGGACAGCTAACAGAAAAGTTGGGCTGTCCCACATTTCTTGTCCCTCACATGAGTGAGCGATCGCCTCTACACACCACAACTCACCCAGCGTCATTACCACAAACAGTTTCAGGAGTTTCAGGAGTTTCAGAATTTCCAGAGCGATCGCCTCTAAGTCCGCTGTCCCAACGCAGCAATCGGCTATGCCACCTTTGTAAACTCTGGTTCATTGTCCAGTAGCCTCGGCTCAAACTGATGAAGTTGCAGGTATAATTTGAAGGGAATGGAGGGCGATCGATAGCTATAAAAACAAGAAAGCCCCAGCCTTAAACCGAGGCATTATAAACCATTATTTCAGCTTCAAAGCTCTATTTTGCACGCTTATCAGCAACCTTTCAGCAGTTTGTTGGATGGCATCATCTGGGTGCATATCCTGAATGTCAATCAATCGGATAGCCGTATCTTCTACTTCCTGAAGCAAAATCAATTCATCGGGAGTCAGCGCATTTCTCAAATCATCTCGATGAACGCCCAAATCGTCAGCTAATTTCTTGGCTTTGCGTCCGAACACAACTAAAGTTACTCGTTGACTGGCATTGACGTAAAGCCATTTACGGTTGTTTTCAGAGAGTTCGGGATGGCGATCGATGTAGCTTTTGATGGCATCTGTGAGTCTGCGTCGTGTTTGCTTGCCTGCAAGTCGAGCGATTTGCCATTCTGCTAAAGCTTTGGTTTCTTGCGGTTGCCAACCCGTGATAGTTTGAATCCAAGAGCGCACCCCAAGCTTGGCAAATCTGCGGTAACTGTACCGCGCGGTGTCGTTTGGGCGCTGGGATTCAAAAGCGTACCACTCTAATACGATCGCACAGACCTCATCTTTGACGATGGTTGCGTTCTTAAACTGTTTGACACTCGTTGTCACTATCAACTCTTTGCCCTGTAAAGGTTTTAGGAAATCAGGACAGTCACTCGTTGACACTGAATTGATAAGTTTGTCTATGGCTTGACGAGTAACACCGCAGAGGCGAGCCAGCCCCGCTTGACTCATCCCTGACTCGCCCGTAGCCTCAACGGTAAAAAACTCTACGCCATCTTCGACAGCGCGGATAATCTGCATCATAATAAGGATTGCTCCATTTGAACGTGTGAGCAAATACCTGCAACGTTGACCGTCCAAAGTAAGCGTTGCGGGTATTCTATTTTAGGTCTTAACCTTTATGTATTATAATAAAAAAGCTGTACAAGTACAATTAAACAGAAACTTTTATGACAGTTAGGCGAGCAGGGCGCAAGGAATACGGGGAAAAGAAAGTTTACATGAACAATGCGATTACTCCAACGGCTCAAGCGGGACTGGATGCACTTGCTAAATCTTGGAACGTATCGCGCTCTGAGCTATTGGAGAGGATAGGGCGCGGGATGCTGCAAGTGAGTTCGGTGAACCAGGAAACATCTGAAGATTAGGGCGATTTGATTGCTAACAATTGCAAACATAGAATGGATTTGAGTTTCAGTTGCGCTTGTCAATCTCGGTTATAAAAAAGCCCCAGCATTGACCGGGGCGTTGATGGCTTATTTCAGTTTCAAAGCTCTATTTTGCACTTGAATCAACAACCTTTCAGCGCTCTGTTGAATCGCATCGTCCGGGTGCCTATCCTGTATGTCAATCAACCGCACTGCCGTATCCTCTACTTCTTGGAGCATGATTAATTCATGTGGAGTCAGCGCATCTCGAAGATTGTCAGGAGCAACACCCAAATCTTCAGCTAGCTTCTTAGCTTTGCGTCCAAACACTACCAAAGTTACTCGCTGGCTGGCGTTCACGTAAAGCCATTTGCGGTTGTTGTCTGATAGTTCGGGATGGCGGTCGATGTACGCTTTGATAGCGTCGGTAAGTTGGCGGCGAACTTGTTTGCTCGCCATCCGCTGTTTGATAAACTCTTGCCGTTCTTCCTCTGCTCGCTGCACTCCAAACGCACTATCGGCACGCCGTTCGATCGATTCGGCAGTGCAAGCGCCGAGCAAACGAGCAGCAGTCACGTTCCCTACTATTGCCTCTTTTGTCCAGTATGCACTTGCCACATCAATGGGAATAGTATTGATTTTGATATTATTCCCTTTTATTGAGAGTTTCGCGGGACGAAAACCCTTGTACGGTAAAGCTTCTGGACTTTTGGATGTCACAAAGTCGCGGAACGAAACTTCTGTTTTGCCAACAGCCTCAGCCACCTGAGTCTGGCTCAGCACGTACCGACCGTCGGGCAGCATGAAAACCTCTAAGGGAATGCTCCCCAGATAAATTGTCGCTCTTTCTGCTAGCATATTTGGTTGCACCTTTGCGAAACGGTGTAGAGCGGTCGCTTCCTCAGATTTGCCGTCGTAGGAGCGATCGCTTTTAAATTATACTATAATTGTATGTCATACTTGTTCAATGCTTGGCTCGTATGACTTGAAACAATAAGGCATACTAAATAAAAATGAGAAAGAAAGGGCAGCCGCTTACCGAGTACAACGAAATGAAGACGCGCATTACGGTTTCCATTACGCCAACTGCGGTCAACGGCATAGATGCGATTGCAGATTCTCTAAACATTTCCCGATCGGAATTACTCGAAAGGATAGGGCGCGGGATGCTGCAAGTGAGTGCGGTGAACCAGGAAACATCAGGGGATTAGGGCATTCGTATTTTTTCTTTAACTCCCAGCCGGGAAGTCCCTCGGTATATTTAGAGGGGATTAATCTGAGCGCTCGCGAAGTACCCCGACTAAATTACCGAGCGTGATGTCCAGAAGCGTTGGGTGGAGGAACGGAAACCAACAATTAAGCTCGCCTATCACGAATCAATCTTCGGGAACATCTTGATTTTAGATGCTTTTTCCAAGTGTTGAAATAATATTTTTTGGGGTGGCATTTTGGACGCACATAAACTATACTATTCAAAGGTCGAAAACAGGAAGTTTAGAAATGCAACTCACTTACAAATACCGCCTCAAACCCACGAAAGCTCAATCAACAACGATTGTGGCTCACTTAGAACTTTGTCGGCGGCAGTACAACTACCGATTAGGCGAAAGATTCAGGTGGTGGGAAACCACGAGAACACCCATAAACGCTTGTCCATTGATTGTTTCGATAGTCCCCGTTGAGGAGATTTATCGAAATATTCCTTTGACGAGAGTCCAAACTAGGGATGGCAGGAAAAAGGATGAATCAGGCAATCCTTTGACTAAAAAAGGTGATGTTTTCTCAAACATTGAAGGCGGATATGTACAGTGGCAGACAATTCAACTTGCTGACTTGAAAAACACAAAAAAACTGTTTCCTGATTACAAAGTGTTGGATTCTCAGGTTTTGCAAGATGTGGTCAACAGAGTTGAAACTTCCTTTTCAAACTTCACCACGCCCGATAAAAATGGCAATCGTAGAGGCAAGCCCAGATTTAAGGGGCTTCACTACTACAAATCCTTCACTTATCCTCAGTTAGGCAATTTAGATATTATCAAGGATGAGCCAAACAGGATTTGTATTGACCTCGCGAAAATAGGTCAAGTGCCGATGGTTTTCCATCGTCCAATACCAACTGGTTTTAAAGTTAAGACGGGTACAGTCATCAGAGAAGCGGATGGGTGGTATATTGCATTGACGCTAGAAGATAAGACGGTTCCCGTAACGGTTGCAGAAATTCAACCGACTGACAAAAACACTCTTGGTATCGACTTAGGAATAACAAATTACGCCTATCTTTCCAATGGCGAAAGAGTTGAGAATCCTAGATTCTTGAGAAAGTCAGCCCCAAAACTGGCAAGGCTTCAAGCGAAATTAGCCAAAAAAGTCAAGGGTTCTAAGCCTTGGAAAATTATCAAGGATAAGGTTTCCAGACTCCATCAATTCGTTGCCAGAGCCAGATTGGATTTCCAATTCAAAACGGCACATGAGCTGTTCGGTAAGTGTGATGTTTTAGTTGTTGAAGACTTGAGTGTCAAAAACCTGACTAGACGCGCCAAACCCAAGACTGATATTGAGGATGGCAGTTTGGTTTATTTGCCCAACGGTCAGTCGGCTAAAAGCGGTTTGAATAAATCCATGCTTGATGCTGCTCATGGGCAATTTACTAACGTCCTCAAGTATGTCGCTTGGAAGCTAGGCAAAAGCGTTTTGTTTATTGACCCGAAGGGAACTTCCCAACATTGCTGGAACTGCCTCAACAAAGTACCGAAAGAATTATCGGAGCGGTGGCATTCTTGTCAGTGTGGAGAATCATTAGATCGAGACGAAAACTCAGCCAAACTCATAAGAAAGATTGGTCTGAATTACGAAAGTGGCGGGGGAACTCCGTCACTCAAAAAAGCCTTTAAAAAAAAGGAAAAAGAAGCCTGCGGTCTAACTGTACCCAGTTGACCGTCAGGTTAGTTCACTCTCAATGCAATTTGCTAGCATCAAACTCATTTAAAACCACCGCCACCATGACCGACTCGATCGCCCACCAACTTAAACAAGCATCAGAAGGCTTACTCTTCGGAAGCGAAACCGATGCTCCCTTTGAGGTCATTCATTGGCCGGCACAGGCAGAGCTTACCCCAGCGAAACTTCTGCAACTCACCGAACACCCACCCGATGCTCCCGTAGAACTACGGACGGTTGACGACTTCTTTGCGATCGCCACCCAGGAAGAAGATTGGCACGATGAAGAAGAACGGGAAACAGTGAAGCGCTTTCAGAACTTGGTGAGCGTGTTGAAGCAGAACCTTTCCCAGTTGCAGGTTTTCAGGGTAGGCAACGTTGAGATTGATGCTTACATTGTTGGGGTGACGGATGGCGGTGATTGGGCTGGATTATCTACTAAACTGGTGGAGACGTAGTATCTGATTGTATCAGTGTTCTAAGTTCTAATAAATAATAGTGTTCTAATAATTATGTCACATAATACGGAAGCCCAAGTTAGTTTTACAGCTCGATTGATGGCCGCCAGTCGAGCATTTGAGAGCAAACGAACCAATCGGCTGTTTAACGATCCGTTTTCCGAACAATTGGCGGGAATCGAAGCAATGGAACTAATGATTCCCAAAGCAGAAGAATACGAAGCGAACGGCCGACCTTACATTGCAGTGCGAACTCGCTTTTTCGACGACTTCCTCATGCAATATAGCCACACCATCCGCCAAGTCGTGTTGCTGGGGGCCGGAATGGATACTCGTGCATATCGGCTAGATTTGCACCCGGAAACGCATTACTATGAAATTGATAGAGCATCAGTTTTAGATTATAAAGAAAGCATATTGAAAGACGTAACGCCAAAATGTCACCGGCACGTGCTGGCGATGGATTTGCGAGAGGCCTGGGTGCAACCGTTAGTCGAAAGCGGTTATCGAGCAGACGAACCCTCGGTATGGTTGTTGGAAGGATTGCTCTACTATTTGAGTGACGGTGAAGTGAACGAGCTGATGGCAACTATTGATGCCATAACCTTACCAGGCAGCAAATTTGGAGCGGATCTTATCAACGAAGCAATCCTCAACGGTTCCGACGAGCTAGCTTCATATTGGCAATCGAGTTGCAATCATCCTGAATCCTTTTTTGCAGAGTATGGCTGGAACGCTGTTGCCATTCAACCCGGTGAAGATGGAGCTTCATTTGGACGTTTTACCTTTCAGTTTCCACCGCGTTCTATTATTGATGGCCCTCATATCTTTTTCATTACCGCTAACAAAACAGGACACGTTTAATATCAATTGTTGCATTTTGCTACTGCCATACTTTTGGCTAACTATTGACTGTCAACCTTGTTCTCGATAACTTGCTGAATTTGAGGTGGTACGTTCGAGAAGAAATTCAGTCCCGTCTCTCGCTCTACTTGGTTCACCGAAACTCGAAAACTTTTCCATCCCCTGCCCTTGACGCTGGCATCGTTGGGCATCATCACAGCGATCGTCCTCGTGTCGGCTGTAACTCCCTGTATCCCCAATCCTTGTCTATCCAGCACCACAATAACTTTCCAATTTCTAGCCGGCACTGCAATCTTTTCTTTTCTGCCAATGCTGCCTTTTCTTCCCACGGGCCCGGCAATGATGTAAAGTTCCTTGCCCTGTGCCACCAATTCCCGGCAATACTCTTCCAAGTCACCCCACACGCCTCTGTTAACTTCTGGTACTTGCGGCATCATATTGGTCATCAAAAAAGTAGCGCTGTTGTCCGCTTCGTTGCGGGTACGATCGGCACTCGGTGCAATGTGTCCCCGGTCATAGCCGCTTCCGGTGTAATCTGTTGGTCGGACTTTGTACCAATCAGCGGGGAGGGAATCGTCAGGGCGGAAGTTGTCTTGGCGATCGGCTGCTCCAATCCAAGATTTGTTGAGCTGCCATGAAACCCAGTTGGCGGTCTTAGTTTTGCTGTTGTAGCTCATCACGTACTGCGGCTTCACCATTAAATAGTTGTCGGTGCTGGCAACACTGGAAGCTGCATTGCTGGGATTGCCCAGGAGTAAGTTGCGGTTATTGATCGCTGAGCTAATTGGTTCTCTGGTTCCTGGTTTGGGCGTTGGACGTTGAACGCTTGGTTTTTCACGACCCAGTTGAGGAAGCCGAGAGGGCGGTGATGGCTCAGTCAGGTTGCAGCCGCTAACAATCCCTACCAACATCAGAGCGATCGCCCACCCCCGATAACCTTGCCTCATTGCCGCTACTCCTGCACTTGCTTGTCTTCCCTACTCTGCAAGCTTACAGCGGCATGAGGTACAGGTTATTACCAATTACCAATTACCAATTACCAATTAATTAGATTGCAGCCGCTAACCATTCCCCCCGCTGCCAAAATTTTCTCACTGTCAGTCGCTCCCATTCTCATCGTCCATGCCAAGCTGGCCAGCAGCCGGACACTAAACCGAATGAATGCAGCAACCGCCTAACAATACGGGATTCTGTACGTTTAGCTATCTAGATGTTCAAACATTCAAATGTCTCTTTAACCTTTCCCATTGGAGTCGAACTTTTCGATCGCTCGACTGAAAACAGAGATAGTTGCGGCGATCGAACACCGTAATCCAAAACCGGTAGACCGTTCGTGCGGGCGACTCAAAAAGGAATCGGAAATCGCAGGGCGAGACAGTTTCTTGTTTTTAGAGGAGGACTCAAATACTTAAACATTCAAACATCTAAATGTTTAATTGTCATTGGGTTTGAACTGCTGGAGGTATTGAGCGACGGACTTTTCAACCAGCTCGCTGATTTCTTCACCTGACTGTGCGGCAGCAGATTTGAGGTCCCGGTGCATTTGTTTGGGCAGGTAAACAGTAGCCCTGACAAAGTTTGGGTCTTTGCTTTTGGGTAACGCCGGAGCGGGTGCAGGGGCGATATCTGGTTCACCGGGTTGGAGTTTTTTCGCCTTCAGTAAATCATCAAAGCGGCTCATGGCAATATCTCCTTGCCGACAGCGGCATAACAACCCCAAGCAGCTTTGGCGTAGGCATCTTTGACAGCACTTACGGGAACCCCGGCAAGCGCTGCTTTTTGAAATACTGCTAATCGCCTGACCTCAGCTTTGAATATCGGCAACTGGGCTTTCTCGATCGTTCTCCGAGACTCTATCCCGACTTTGCTAGGAGCGGGTGGGATGAGGGTGAGCAAAATGCGGTAATTCGATTTTAGGGAATGCAGAGCTTCCACCATTTGCACCATCGCAGTGAGGGCCATCGCATCGGGAGAACTCGGCAAAATCAGCAAGTCACAACCTTCTGCTACAGTTTTGAGTTCATCGGGGTCTGGTCGGGCAGGCGTGTCTATCACGATGTGTTCGTAATCTCTGGCAAAGCGAACTCCTTGCTTTTCATCCACCACTTTGAACGGGAGGGAACCCCGCGCACCCCAATCCAAAGCACTGCGGTTAAGGTCGCCGTCTACCAAAAGCGTAGGTGCTTTGGTTTGCAGATAAGCCGCTAAATGCAGTGCTGTAGTTGTCTTGCCGACTCCGCCCTTGAATGAGGCGATTGTCACGATCATAGGTGTACCGATACGTTGATTAACTCAACTTTATCCTTTAATCATCTAAATGTCTAGACATTTGAATGGTTGAATGTTTAAAGTGATGTCGTATTGAGCGAGTTATAGGGCGGGTTGGCTCGGCTAATTAACGATAACAACGTAGCGCTCGGTTGCAGATGATTGGAGGCGGTGGAGCTTCCCACAAATCAAAGCAGCTACATCGTTCTACCTCAATGTGGATTCGGATGGTAAAAGTTGCCCTTTTTGTGCCATGCTCTTGAACCAGGATCACGCCGTTTGCTCCATTCAACAAAGGAAGTGCTGCCTTGAGCAGCAGCACTTTCAATAGTTTCGGCACTTACTCCCAACCGTTTTGCTAGGTCAGCAGCTTTCAGGGGGCGCAGCGTTATTGGGGGCTGTTCTGCTCCAAAGTTTTTGGGAGAAGTTTTATTGAATTGGCGTTGAATTTCTGCTGTTTCCAAAGCTGCGACTCGCCCATGTAAATCGGCAATTTCCGATCGCAGTTGGGCGAAAGTTTCCCTGGTTTCGGAAGCTACCGTTTCGACCGAAAGCGCTGGGACTGCTTCAAAGAATTGCTTGATGATTTTGGCGAGCGCTGCACTTTCCGTTAGAGATTGCTCTACCATGTAGTCGCGCAACTTTTGGTGGTAGTCGGGTGGCAAATAGCCCACAATTCTGATGTTCTTGGTTGCCATTGGCTCTGGTTCGGGATGGAAAAGATGCTGACCGGAGTATGCCGTTACTGTGCTTTAAAGGCATACTGTAAGCGACGCTATTTTTTTTAAGGTATGCCTGTGTGTGCTACTATAGCACAATCAATTCTTAGTATGGTTTTAACGGTTGTCATCCGTCATATCTACTTTGAACGGCAAGGAACCCCGCGCTGCCCAATCCAAAGCGCTGCGGTTAAGGTCGCCATCTACCAACAAAGCGGGCGCTTTGCTTTGCAAGTAAGCCGCCAAATGCAACGCTGTGGTAGTCTTTTCGACTCCGCCCTTGAATGAGGCGACTGTTACGATCGTAGGTTTAATCCTGAGTTCAGCACCTAAATTTTATAGCTAAAACATCTGGATGTCTAGATGATTGAATGTTTAGATGATTTAAGTCTAGAAAAAGCTATATTCTCTACGCTCAGGAGCTTAGCCAGAGCGATCGATTCCTTCTACTACCTCGGCAGCGGTGGAATGCCGTCCAAAGGGTGTTGCGATTGGTGTCATTTCCACCGCATTATTGCTTCGTTTTCAAAATGTTGGCGATCGTCTTGAACTTCAATAGTTTGTCAATTCTTTTTACTTACAGGAATGCGTTGCCACAGATCGGTAAGCTCAATGGTATCGAAGAATGCGACTACCTTGACAATACGCCCGTTTTTCATGGTCATATACCAGGAATAGGTGTTGGTATAGGGTTTGCCGTCTTTGGCTGTAGCTGTTCCATCCCATAAGGCAATTACCGTGTCACCTTCGGCATAAATACCTCGGACACTGGGTACTATTCTGACGCTCAATCGCTCGTTAATTGGTACTATGGCTTCCTCCAAAAATTGCTGGCGGCTGGTGTAGGTTTTGGAAATTGGACTTCTGCCTGTAATCGTCCATTCCACATCATCAGCCAGCAGATCGAAGATACTACCAGTGTTATTTGCCCATTTGGCAAAGCCTTCGCGTACTATTTCTTTATTCTGACTCTCATTAGATTGCACAATCTGGCGAATCTCTGCTTGCTTTGGCTCGGCTTTAGCACTAGACACAGGTGCTGCAGTGGCTATCATCAAACCAAAGCCAATTAATCCAAAGCTAATTAGTAATTTATGGTGGGGAGTGATGGTGTCTTTTTTCATAAATCCTCTTTCTGGATTAAGTTTGTGTAGAAAACGCTATTTTGTCTTTGTTATCGAATCGAAACATCAGACAGCCCGAACTATCAGTATTTCTGCAATCAAAAACACCAGAGATTAGGCTGCCTTTTCATGGCTGAGTCTTCCACTCCTTATCTGAAATCGGTAGACTCAGCTAGAGTTCGCCATTTTGCCGTCTCTTGCTCGACGTAAGCATTCTTCTCGGCTATTGTCTGAAGTGTATCTGTGCCTAGAGGTAACCGCAGAGGTGGTTCGTCTGCGTTGACAATCTCCAAGAGGGCTGGGGCGAGCTTAGTCGGATCTCCTGGCTGTTGGTAGTTAAGTTCAGTCGCCACGTCACGGATTTTCCCGACCGTCTGGGCATAATCAGGGATTTGCACTGCACTCGGACGTAGCGAACTGTTATCGAGAAAACCGGTGCGGAAGTATCCTGGCTCAACCACCGTCGCGTGAATCCCCAACGGGGCTAACTCCCCATGCAGAGCTTCGGTAATGCCTTCGACGGCAAACTTAGTTGAGCCATAGATGCCCCATCCTGGGGAGGAGCGATAGCCACCGATCGACGATAAATTAATGATGTGTCCAGATCGGTGCTGACGCATACTAGGTAGCACAGCACGGGTGACATTCAGCAGCCCAAAGACATTGGTGCGATAAACGCTCTCAACCTCTTCGGCACTGCACTCTTCGACAGCTCCTAGCAAACCGAATCCAGCATTGTTGACCAACACATCGATTTGTCCAAATTTTTCTAGACTTGTGGCGATCGCTGCTTTCACTTGATTTTCATCAGTTACATCCATGCTCAGTGTTAATACGTCTTTACTGGTTGCGAATTGTTGCAAATCAGCCTGATTGCGGGCAGTGGCAATTAATTTGTCACCTGCTGCCAAAACTGCTTTCGCAATCTCGGCACCCAAGCCCCGTGAAGCACCAGTAATGAGCCATGTTCTCTGAGTCATCATCTATCTCCTGAAAATTCTTAGGGTTAGTAGCAAAGCTTCGATATGCAATATCCCGTATCCAGCAAACTTGAATTTTGTAACTGATTTGCTATTGGTGTTTGTAGGAATTCAATATAGGAAATTGACTCGAACTTGTCGTCCACTCAAGGTTGATAGTTTTACTCAATAGAATGAGTGATGAATTAGTCAATCTAAAGATGGTAGGGTGATTCCAACTTAAGTTGGAATCTACATTCATCCGAAGGCACAACTCTGTTACAAAACAGGTGCTTCAGGTTTATTTCAAATATTTCTCGAACCATCTCAAGGCAGTTGTACTTGCAATCTCGAAGCCCGCTCCCTGGAATGCATCAAAGTGTCCGCCTTTCAAGATTGTGAGAGACTTTGGCTCCATCGCCCGCGCATAGACAGCGGCGGCTAAGTCGGCAGGTGCAAGAAAATCCTTCTCGCCAACAATCAGGCATAGCGGGGTGGGAAAGATTGCCTCTATGTGAGGAATCGGTTCGTAATAAAGACAGTGTTCAACCGATTCAAAGGTGAGTCGATTCTCCCATCTTCCTTCGCTGGCACTCTTAGCCGATTCAACCCAATCGAAAGCGTCGGGTGTCGGTAGCAAGCTGGGTTTACCGGGTGGAGCAACTAACGGGAAGTAGCCTAATTCTCCGGTTTGATAACGTTTTACCCGGTCTTGTGAAAGCAATTTCGTGAGTTCTTCGAGTTCTATTGGGGAGGTCTGGCGGCGCGAGTTAAGAAACCCACTCACTGTAGGCATTTGTGCCACGATCACTTTCACACGCCGATCAAATGCGGCTAAATGCAGCGCGTGACCGCCGCTATAAGAAAAGCCCCAAACACCTATGCGCTCCGGGTCAACTTCGCTTTGTAGTTGAGTCCAAGTGATGGCATTGCGGTAGTCTTCCTGCTGCTCGGTAGGGATAATTTGCCCACGAGGTTCTCCCTCACTAGCACCAAGGTAGCGATAATCGAACAGCGTGACGACGAACCCAGCTTGAACGAATAACTCAGCGAACTCAGGTAGCCCCATCTCTTTGGTCAAGCCAATTCCATGAGCCATAACAATTGCGGGATAGCGATCGCCAGATCCGATTTGATCCGGAGTATAAAAGGTGACGGAACAATGAAGACCTTTACTTTCAAAACGGGTTCTTCTTTGCATAGCTGCTGTGGGAGTTAGTAAATTTGTTGGAGATTGCTTGTTTTGAAGTGAGTTCCTTATATGCTTTGTTATTGCCCGGTATATCCACTTTTTGTCATAAAGCGAATGATATCGTTAGCGATCGCATTTCCTTCTTCTTCCAGGGCAAAATGCCCCGTATTGAGTAAATGAAACTCAAGGTTTTGCAGGTCGCGCTTGTAGGGATAAGCACCTTCGGCTGGAAAGATAGGGTCGTTCTTACCCCAGACAATCAGGGTAGGGGGTTGATATTTGCGGAAATACTCCTGCCATTGCGGATATAACGGTGGATTAGTGCCATAGCTATAAAACAGCGCGAGTTGAATCTCATCGTTACCGGGGCGATCCAGTAGGGATTGATCGATATTCCAGTTGTCCGGGCTGATCTTCTCAAGATCGCTTGCGCCCTGGGTGTACTGCCACTTTGTCATTTCCCGTGTTAAAAAGGGTCTGAGCTTATCGGCATTCTCAGGAGAAGGGTCTTGCCAATACGCTTTAACCGGGTTCCAAAATTCGCCGCGTATACCTTCTTCATAGGCATTCCCGTTTTGGACAATCAATGCTTCCACTCGCTCTGGAGCTTTAGCTGCAATCCGAAAGCCAATGGGCGCACCATAATCCATGACATAAAGGCTATAACGCTGGAGATCGATGGCGATAATAAATTTCTCCACAATCTGCGCTAGACGATCGAACGTATAGTCAAACTCATGCACCGTTGGCATAGAACTGTTCCCGTAGCCCGGATAATCAAGTGCAACTAAATGGAAGCGATCGCTAAGTGCGGGAATCAGATTGCGAAACATATGAGAGGATGTGGGGAAGCCATGCAACAGCAGAATTGTGGGATTACTACCGGAGCCAGCTTCTCGGTAAAAGATATCTAAACCATCGATCAAAACTGTGCGATATTTGGTCATAAAATTACTCCAAGAACTCATCTTTGAGGTCAATTATTTGCAGTAGTAATGGCTGTTATCAACGGAGCGAAATTCCAGCGATCACTATACCGAATCCCATTAATAAACAAAGCTGGGGGAGCCGTTATTCCGCTGTGGATGCCACTTTCGATATCTTGATTGATGCGCTCAAGATGTATATGGTTAAACATATCTTGCAGAAATTTGGAGATATCGAGTCCTACATCGTTGGCATACTCTACTAAATAACCGTTTGCTAACTGTTGTTGATGGATGAACAAAATGTCATGTATTTGCCAAAACAGACCCTGGACAGCAGCAGCTTCAGCAGCTTCAGCAGCACGTAGAGCTTGAGAATGAATTTGTATCTGCGGAAAATGACGGAAAATAAAGCACAAATAATCCTCTCCAAACGCAATACTTAGTTGTTGCCCAATGACTTTTAGTAACCGATAAACGTCCGCACTTTGTTGACATTGATAATCTCCATACATCACCAGTATCACGGCGGCTCTTAACATACCGTGGTGATGATCCTGGGTTGAAGGTGGGACAAATAATAAACGGTGATTAGGGTCATTGTTCACTGAAACCTCCAAGGGGAAGTATCTTTACCACAAGTGATACCTACAGAGGGCTACGCTTACATTAGGCATCTCCAAAAATTAAGCGATCGCTTTCCTTGATATCTGCATTTTTTACAAGGCTAAAGCCCTTTCAATACGGCGATCGGGGATAAGCCACATGATTGCAACTAGGACATACAGCAGACAAGCCAGTTCCGGGTTTACAAAGGAAAGCAGAATTGCTACGGCATAAATCACGAGTGATATCTTGCCTTTAAAGTCTCGACCCAGCGCAACTGCAAGAGGGGAATCTTGACCGTGGCAACCAATGAGGGTGCGGGTAAGAATGTAGTAAGCGATCGCCGAAAACAACAGCACTGTGCCATAAAAGGCAACTGGCAAGGTGGCGAAGAGGTTCTCGCCCGCCCATGCCGTGACGAAGGGAATGAGCGACAACCAGAACAGCAGATGCAGATTTGCCCACAAGACGCTACCACTCACGTGCCGAGATGCTTGTAATAAATGGTGGTGATTAGTCCAATAGATGCCGAGATAAATAAAACTCAGCACGTAGCTCAAAAAAACCAGGATGAGGGGACGCAGCGCAGCTAAATTCGCTTCATGGGGCACTCTCAATTCCAACACCATAATGGTGATAATAATAGCGATCACACCATCGCTAAATGCTTCTAACCTGCCTTTGCTCATCTGTATATATGCTCCTTTTTTGCTTACTTCAAAGATTGTTTTGCTGCTGACAGCTTACGAGTAGATCGCTCGTAATGCTCAGACCTGTTGCTTCAATACTCCGGACAGTTTTTGAGACAGAGGCTGAAACCCTCATTCTACCGTTAGCATTTGACCTCACTGAGAAGGCTGAAACCCGCATTCTGCCGTTATTGATTGAAAACTGTCCGGACTATTGTTGCTTTATAAGCTTAAAAAAGCTGTGAAACCTAACCGTAGTAAGAATTCCGGGCGTTTTTTTCGATCGAGGGCTGTCATTCTTGCACCGTGGGATTTCCAGTGATTTTTTCCGTTATAAAGCAAGACATCTATTAACGGCCAAGCTCACCTGCCCGAACCTTCGATGAGGCACGAACTCCGAAAAGCTTATCGCCTGGGTCGGATGCAGCGCTGGGTTCGGACTGCTTTAACTGCTCAAACGCCTACACTACTTCGAGATCCAGCCCTGCGATCGCAAGTGCTTCCTGCGCTGCAGAGCCAGTCAGTATTTGATAACGGCCCGGCCGAGGATGTCACCCGCCCGCAGGAGGTCGATGTTTTCGTTGATGTCGTCGAAGCGAATAGTCTTGACGGCATGCCTGATCTTGCCTTGCTGCGCCAGTGAAATCACCTCGCTGAGGTCGTTGTAGTTGCCCCAGAATGAGCCGTGGTAGGTGTGCTCGCGAGCGACGAAGGGAAAGAGCGGCAGGCTGATCTTGTCTTCGACAAGTCCCACGGACGAGTAATGACCCGAAATGGAAAGCAGATTGAATCCCAACCGGATCATCTCTTCGACCCCAGCGCAATCAATGACTGCATCGACCTCACCTTGACCGGTGGCTTTGCTCAACTCCTTGCGAACGTCATCGAGCGACTTGCCCCTCGTACTGATTGCATGATCTGCCCCAAAGTCCTTGGCTACGGCAAGTTTCTCTTCATTGCGGGCGAAGGCAACAACCGTCGCCCCACCGCCGAGCAACTTCGCGTACTGAACAGCGTAGGAACCGAGTCCGCCGATTCCAAAGACCGCCAGGATGTGGTTTGGTCCGAGGGCACCGGCGTCGCGCAATTTCTTGATACCGCGGTATGGTGTTAGTCCGGCGTCGGTGAGCGGAGCGAGTTCCTCGGCTTTCAGTCCGAAGCGCTTGTCCACCTTGATGATGTACCTGGGGGGTACGGGTACGTATTCCGCATAACCGCCATAAGGACCGAACCCAGGCCAATTTCTATGTGCACAGATTTGCGTATTGCCCTGCTGGCAATGACGGCACGTTCCGTCGCCCCAACCGCCTACAATGACCACTTGGTCGCCTTCCTGAAGTCCGGCCGACTTGGGCACCCTACTTCCGACCTTCTGCACCTCGCCCGCGATTTCGTGACCAGGTGTCGTGGGAAAGGTTAACTCAGCATACTTCCGAAAGTAGCCGTCCACCAGTTGCACGTCGGTTCGGCACATCCCTGCAGCCGTGACTTTGAGTAGGACCTCATCGGCTCCGATGTCTGGAACCGGGACATCTTCGAGGACAAGGGATTGGTTGTAACCGTGCATTCGCGCTGCTCGCATGGTGTGCCTCCTTACTTGTTTGTCAGATGAACTATTATTGGGTGTGTCGCAAAAATCCTTTGATGACAAACCAACTTGATCGTTCGCGTTCTTTTAAGCCGTCACTCTAAAGATTGCTTCGATAAATCTGGCTTGAGAGACATTTGTCCCGTTGTTAGATGCCTTGCACTTGCCGTTTCCCCATCACATTCATTGCTTCGATGCCACTCAAGGTTCGTTTCGCACTACTTAATGTTTTGAATCCCGTCATTGGCTTCACAATTCACTCGATCGCTCGATGATCCTGCTCAATCACGTTATTCAAATATTTGCTTTGTTGTAATTCAGTGCAGGTTCAGTAGCAGCGTTGAAAGATGGACTTTAAACGGAGAGGGGTTCTCCAACAATCCAAGTGTCATGCTGAGATGAAAGCTCAGTCCAACCTTCGGGCGGTGTTTGACCGATTTGGGGGAAAAAGTCATCAATTTCGCCTGGTACAAAGAGGAAAAGCATCCGAGCCACTCCCGGCCCTAGGTTCACCCATCCATGCACGCTGTTACGGGGTACAACAACCGATGTTCCAGGCCCGACCTCGAACTCTTCACCCGCGCAATGAAAGCGAAATCTGCCTTCAATTACTTCAAATATCTCTTCCCTCTCTTTATGATAGTGAAGTGGCGGGCCTGAGAACGGTGGGGTACGCACTTCGAGGATTGTGAAAGCCCCGCCGACATCTTTGCTGTGTACGTGGATAGCCATTTGCTCACCAGGCATTGTATCGAACCAATTGAGGTCTTCGCCCCGGCTGACAATTGCAACTTTGTTTTTACTCAATTCGGTGTTCATCATTTTATGTCTTATAATTGTGAGACTGAGGATCAAAGCACGCCATTACTTGCAACGATAATTGCTGCCATCAACTCTGTTTGCAATCCTGGGGTGAAGGTGAAACAAATAATTAACAGTGTTTCTGAGGAGAAGTCTGTTTACCACAAGTGATACTTGGGTTAGACTACACCTACATTCCTCTGTGTGCCATCTGTATTCAGCAAACTTAAATCTTGCAACCCAATTGCTATGTATGTTTGCATAAATTTAATATAAGAAATTGACTCTGGGCTGTCGTCCACTCACAGTTGGCATTTTTATTGAATCGCATGGATGATCGCATAACCCATCTCATTATGGAAGACTAACTCCAACTTTAGTTGGAATTGAAAGTTAACCGAAAGCACAGCTTACAAAGTGATAATTCCTCGTTTAACTGCAACAATCACGGCTTGAGTGCGATCGCTTACTCCCAATTTACTGAGAATGCGATTGACATGGGATTTGACAGTGCTTTCTCCAATAGTTAGAGCAGTTGCAATATCTGAATTACTCATTCCTTGCCCCATTAAACGCAGTACCTCTAGCTCTCGATCGCTCAGTTCAGGGTTACTCATGCGCTGCACTAGCTTTGCCCCCACTTCTGGCGGAATGTACTGCTGACCGCGATTAACCATGCGAATGGCATTGAGAAGTTCGTTGGGTTTTGCATCCTTGAGCAGATAGCCTTTCGCACCTGCCTGCAATCCGCGATAGATATCTTCATCGCCATCATAGGTCGTTAGCACAATAATTCGGGCAGGTTTAAATTGAGCACAAATCGCAGTAATGGCTTCCACTCCTCCCATCTGCGGCATTCGTAAATCCATCAAAGTCACATCCGGTTGATGTTCGCTAAAGTAAGCGATCGCCTGTTGTCCATCTTCTGCTTGAGCAATTACCGTCATTTCAGGATCTCGGTTAATGATAGTTGTCAATCCTTGTCTCACAATGGAGTGATCGTCAACAATTAAAATACGAATTGTAGCGGATTGGTCGATCATGGTTCTTATCCTCGATTGACGATGACAATAATTTCTGTTCCTTGCCCGAGTTGGCTTTCTATTCTCAATTGCGCTCCAATTCGCTCGGCTCGTTCGCTCATGCCTAACAATCCAAATCCCCCAACCGAGGGAATGCTACCGACACCAAAGCCTTGTCCATTATCTTTGATGCACAATGTAGTTTGTGCATTTCCATAGACTAACTCAAGGCGAATTTCGCCAGCATTTGCATATTTAATTGCATTTGTCAATGCTTCCTGCCCAATTCGCAGTAAGTTATTCTCCACTTCGGCGGGTAAAGGATAAGCTGTACCCTGAATTTCGTAGATCAAAGCCGTATCATCGGTAGCAGATCTCATTTGCGTCACCAGGCGATTGAGGGCACTCGATAAATCGCCTTCTTCTAACAACTGAGGGCGGAGTGCTGTGACAGATCGACGAGCCTCAGTCAGTCCGATTCTTGCTAATTCATCGATCATTTCCAAGTGTGCCTGTGTTGCTTCTAAATCATCGGTTAGCACTTGGGTTGCTGCACCTACTTGAACCAAAATGCCTGTAAATGCTTGAGCCAGTGTATCATGAATTTCCCGTGCCATACGGTTGCGTTCTTCTAAAATTGAGGCTTCTTGGGCACGTTTGCGTTCACGCAGTGCAGCGTTTCGCTGTTCGCTGATGTCTGTGTTTAGAGCATAAAATCCTATGACTTGAGCATTAACATCGAAATCGGGGATTAAGGTTGTACTGAGATACTTTTTGCCCGATGGCAAGGGGATTTCTGCTTCAAAGGTTGTAATTTGTCCGGCTAACGCTTGGTTGATATAGGGTTCAACCATTGGATAGGTCATATCATCCACAATTTCCTGAATAGACTTGCCTAAAATTTCGTCTCGACGACAGCAACACCAAACCTCGTAGGTGTGGTTGACAAATCGATAACATTGGTTAGCATCCATATAACCGATACCAACAGGCAGAGCATCTGTGATCAGCCGTAATTCTTGTTCTCTATCGCGCAGTTCGGCTTCACTTTTCTGTAAAGCTGCTGTTCGTTGGGCAACCTGCTGCTCTAAGATGCGATTGTAATCGGCTAACAATTTCTCGGCTTGTTTTCGCTCGGTAATGTCTTGAAAGGTAGCGATCGCATAAGTCACATTGCCCTGCTCGTCAAAGACAGGAGTTGCCCACACCTCAATGGGGATTGTGGTGTTGTTGCGGTGAATTTCCATATCATCAACTCTAGTGCGTTCACCTCTTATCGCTCGGATAATTGGCATTCTTTCAGTTAAATATTTTTGATCCGTTCCAGCTAGATAAATTTGATACTCCTGTGCAATTTGATGGGGTGTCACAGAAGGATCAATATCTTTACCCAATAGCTGAGTTGCTCGCTGGTTGAAGTAATAAGGGCGACCCGATGTATCTGCAACTGCAACACCAACTGGAATTGCTTCCAGAAATTGAGTCATTTTACTTTCGCTCTCACGTAGCTTTGAGTAGAGCCTAGCATTTTCGATCGCAGTGGCTGCTTGAGTTGATAATAGATGTAAAACTTGCGATCGCTCTGGTGTAAATGCCCCAACCGCTAATTGATTTTCAAGATACAACACGCCAACTAGCTTGCTTTGATTCAGTAGTGGCAAACACAGGACTGATTGCGTTTGATAACGTTGAATGTAAGAATCATTAATAAAGTTGCCTTCATGAGTTGCATTATTGAGAATGACTGATTCATTAGTCCGAATTACA
Source organism: Microcoleus sp. B9-D4 (assembly GCF_036705105.1). Taxonomy (NCBI): domain Bacteria; kingdom Bacillati; phylum Cyanobacteriota; class Cyanophyceae; order Oscillatoriales; family Microcoleaceae; genus Microcoleus; species Microcoleus sp. B9-D4. Next base: position 65,134 of record NZ_JAUBTS010000011.1, on the reverse strand, counting down.
TACTGAATAATTGACTCAGGTAAGCGATTTGCTATTGGAATTGATTGCAGCACTTGTGTCGTGCCAACTTTTTCACCTTCCGCCAGTTCACAGTTCGCTTCGATCGTCCATTCTCCTGATTTTTCCAGAATTAGGAATCCAATTTGTGCACCAGCATTCTCAATTAAGATTTGCATCAAGGAACGAAGCAACTGCTCCAGTTCAATTTCCCGAGAAATGGCTTGTAATGCTCTTACCACTGTTGCTAAATCGAAAGCAATATGTGAGGTGTTAGAAGTATTTCCAGCAGTGGTGCGAACTGGTGTGGGAACCACATTCATCTGTTGAGGAAAGAACTGTGGATAGCGGATTTCTAAATCTTTGACTTTTGCAACTGCTCCCCATCGCTCATAGCAATAGTGAGCCTCTTTCATGTAGATCTGAGCAAACTTTTCCAAACCTCGCGCCAGATAATGCTTGGCTGCCAATTCATATGCTAACGCCTCTTCCTGGATGTATCCATTTTCTCTGGCACCTTGAATCGCCTGTTCATAAAACCTTTCTGCCTCCAGCAACTGACCCAAAACTCGCACTTTCTCTGCTTGCACCAAATTATATTTATGCAAATAATTCATTGGCGCATAATGTGCCCACAGTTTTATTTTTTCTTGAGCAACAAACACTTTTTTAAGGATTTCTTCCTGCGCTTCGGTGCTGCTTTCAGAATATGTAGCGAGTCTTGCCAAAGAGTCATAGAGGTAGTACAAAGGTTCAATAGGGGTCGCTGTTATTTGGATTAAATAACGTTCAGCTATGATTGAGTTTTCAACTGCCTGAGAATACTTAGAGAACAGATAGCATAGGAAGAGTTTGTTGAAATAGACGATAAAGATTGAGGTTCCATTATTTGATGCTTCCTGTTGTGGCAATCCAATTTCTTCATTGTAAGATTTGCCAATGAGACAGCATGGATTGACCGAGTATCCCATCAAATTTAAGACAGTCTGCTGCCATATTTGAGTCCCGGTGAGTGCTGTTTCCTGTTTGATCTGACAGATTGCTTCAATGTATGTCGCCATCTCGCGTTCAACCTCGGCGAGTTCTTTTCCAGCGACAAAGGCATCGACGCAGTAATTGTGAGCGCAATAGCTAGCAAACTCTAAGTCCCCAGTTTCTATCCCGCTTTGATAGCCTTCTAGTAATGGCTTTAGTAATTCTCTAATATGTTTTTTCCAGAGATTTATAAACTCATTCACGATGAACAATGTCCTAGCTCTGAGTGAATGGGTATTCGACTGCGACAACAACCCCAAAGCAAGCTGTCCAAACTGGTAGCCAGACTCGATATCTCCGATCGTCCCACAAAGAATTAACCCAAAGTTGGCATATACAAAGGGAGACACAGAAGCATTGCCATACTGAATTAACAAGTTGACCTGTTTAGACACAAGCAGAGGCATCAAATCGGGAGCAGCAATATAGGCAGCAAGCGTGATGCTTGACAGGATTCGCATCGCCGCCAGATGGTTCGGCTCGGTCATTTGGGACAAATAGAGTAAGTCCGCGATCTGTTTCTCACTAAAGAGCGATGTGATTGTGTTTAGTTCAAGGCGAATATCTAATTGACTTGGTGTTTCGGGAAAACTAATCCCCATCTGCTGCAAAACTTGCAATGCAATATTGATTGCTTCCAATGGCAGACTCTGCGCCATGAATGTTTGAATTTTGACTTCGTAAACTTTTACAATGTCGAGAACTGTTTTAGCTTCCTGTAAAACGATCGCTGCCAAGTATTTCACCTGCTCAAAATCGCCACACAAATAGGCGACTTCTGTTGTTTCTGTATATAACTCTAATGTTAAATCATAGTTTATTTGCCAGCTTGAAGCTGCCAGCCAATCTCTCCCAGTAGCTAAATATTTTTTTGCCACACCATAGGCGATCGCAGCCTTTGCCTTCTGACCTGCCAGCAGATTCAACTTGACAATTTCATCACGTTCTGATCGATCGGTAACCAGTTCGAGCCCATGATTGAGATGATCGACAATTTCAAATAGCCCGTCTGATAGCGATTCTGATCCAGTCTTCTCAAGTAAATTGCGCCCAATTTGAAGATGAACTGCCTGTCTCTGCGCCTGATCAATTAAGACATATGCCGCTTGCTGGACGCGATCGTGCAAGAATTTGTAATCCTGAACCAAGAGTTGTTCATCTAACTGGGATGTCGGCACAATTAAACCTGACTGAGCCGCTGCTATCAGTTGCGGGAAAATTTCCCTAGATGGGCTTTCACAAATGATAGAGAGGGTGCTTAAATCAAAATCAGCACCAACACAAGCGGCGAATTGTAAAACTTGCTGGGTTTCTGGAGGCAGCTTTTTCAGTTTGCCAAGCATCAAGTCCACCACATTATCGGTGATGTTCTTGGCTTCAATGTGAGTAATATCCCATCGCCAACTGAGATTTTCTAGGTCGAAGCTTAACAAGTTCTCTGCATAGAGCGTTTTCAGAAACTCATTGACAAAAAACAGATTCCCCCCGGTTTTTCGCAATACTAATTCTGCCAGCGAGATGATTGTACTGATGTCACTGTGTAATGTGTCTGCAATCAGTTGTGCGATCGCGTTTAGTCCCAACGGTGCTAACGTAATTTGGCTGATAGGTGCTCCCTCTTTTCTGAGCCCCTCCAGCATTATCGTTAGTGGATGTGAGTAGTTCACCTCATTATCTCGATAGGCTCCAATCAGAAACAGATATTGCATCTGGGCATCCGTCATTATCAACTCGATCAACTTGAGTGTTGCTGAGTCTGCCCACTGAAGATCATCCAGAAAGATCACTAACGGATGTTCTGCTGAACCAAATACCCGAATGAACTGCTGAAAGACTCGATTAAAACGATTTTGAGCTTCCGTTGCTCCAACTTCCGGTACAAGGGGCTGCTTGCCAACAATCAACTCAACTTCAGGGATCACATCAATGATGATTTGTCCGTTGCTTCCCAAGGCTGTGAGGAGACGCGATCGCCACTGTTGCAACTGCTCATCGGGTTCACCCAGCAGTTGTTGCACCAATTTTTGTAGGGCATGGGCGATCGCACTGTAGGGAATATTGCGCCCAAATTGATCGAATTTACCAGAGATGAAATAGCCGCGCGTTTGGGTAATTGGTTTATATATTTCCTGGACTAACGCTGACTTGCCAATTCCCGCATAGCCAGACACTAACATCATTTCGACTTTGAATTTTGTTTCTGTATTGTTGGGTAAAGCAGCGACCCGATTGTACTCTGGACATCCTATGCGAACGAAAGCCGCTAGTAAGAGTGCAAGTTCTTGCTCTCGTCCATATAGTTTTTGGGGAATTTGAAACTGACTAGAAACGTCTTGAAGCGCCAGTTGAATGGTGTCAATTTGACCTGTTTCTGTGAACTGACGAAGACAGATTTCTAAATCGGCTTTGATTCCCCAAGCACTTTGATAACGCTCTTCAGCATTTTTTGCCATCAGTTTCAAAATAATATCTGAAACTGGTTTTGGAATCGTTGCATTCAGTTCGTGAGGTGGAATAGGCTGTTTGGCAATATGACAATGGACTAGCTCAAGGGTGTCTGTTATGGGAAACGGCAGATGTCCAGTTAAAAGCTCGTAGAACGTCACACCGAGCGAGTAAAAATCGGTGCGGTAATCGAGGAAACGGTTCATACGCCCGGTTTGCTCAGGAGAGAGGTAGGCGAGGGTTCCTTCTAGAACATGAGGGCTTTTGAACGTTGGATTCGTGCGGTTAAATTGGGTAGCAATTCCGAAGTCAATAATTTTAACAACACCAGTATCTGGATTGAAAACAATGTTTCCAGGGTTGATATCCTTATGAATGACATGGGCGGCATGGATTTTGCCCAGAATATCTGTGAGGTCGATCGCCAGCCCCAGAAACGTGGATAAGGGCATCGGACAGAAGTTCTCTGGACGCTTGTGCTTCCATTGCTCTAAGGACTCTCCGCCAAAGTCTTCTAAGAAAATAATGAGTGTGCGTTGATAGTCTTGCTGACTGTATGCCTTGACCACTCCTTGCAGGTTGAGGGAGCGGGTAATTTTATATTCCTGTTTGTAGCGGATTAATTCTTGAGGGGATGGATAATCTTGTTTGAGCATTTTTATGACGATCGCTCGATCGTCTTGGACGCTGATGCCCCGATACACTAGAGAATTAGAACTTTCGTAAATTTTGCTGAGAATAGCAATACCCGGTAGAGCAACCATAGAGCTTCTCTGGATGAGTACGATGGGAGATACCTCAAACTATAGAACCCATTGAAGATTTTTAGCGAGATCGGTTGAGCAGCCGATCGCCCCGCCAAAGCTTTTTTTAGCCGTGATGCCGGTGCAGCCGAGCGGTATCGACGTACAATCAGCCGCCGATGCGGTGAGACTCATCAAACAAGCGCAATCAGTGAGACAAGGCCCGCCCCAAGCGGTGATGTTTTTGAGTCGGGCAGTGAAGGGGACAAAACTCAAAACTGAAGCAATGGAGTTGTTGGGAAAACTTACACCTACTATCAAAGTGCTCAAATCAGTCATTCACCAAAAACAAGTAATTGCTGATTCTTCGGGGCAAGCAGCTACGGTGTGGGATTTGGGCGGTCAACCTGCCAAAGACTCTGGCAAAGAGTACAGCCGATTGTTTAAGGAAATCACGGGAGCCTTGAAATGAGTACCAAAAAACGCAAACCATTGGACAGCGCTCTCGAAGCGTTTGTCTTCGGCAGTCAAGAAGCTGCATCAATATCAACAGCACCAGAAGCTGCACCGCCAGCACTAACACCCGCAGCATCACTAATAAGGGAAACACCGCCAACACTCGAAGCTGCATTGCCAGCGCTAACACCACCGAAGCCAGAAGCATCAGCATTAGAATCAGTCCCCGCTCAATCAAAGGAGAGCAGTCTGACTCACCGACTCCAAGTACCCGACAAAGAAGCAACGGTCAGGTTTACCGTGGATATGTCCGAAACTCTGCACCGCAAACTGTCAATATTGGCAGCCAGGACGGGGCGCAAGAAAGTGGATATAGTGCGGATGCTGTTGGAGGATGGGTTGAGGGAGGTGGAGGGATAAAAGCGATCGTTCTAGCCCGCATCAAGGTGTTCAAGAACTTCTTCCAACTCTATCAAAATCTTGTAGCGGGTTGGTGACATAGTGGCTAGCAAACTAACCGCCCGCCCCCTCATGGATGGAACCCTACACATCAGGGCAAAGAGAATACGCTAGTTTCTGTGGAAGGGTACTCGTGCCTATCCAGCTCACGATCGCATGGATGCGCCTTCAATCTATCAATACTGCGGACTGTTTCTGGAACGATACTACAAGCTTTACAAGGCAAGGATCGTAAAAAACTCGAATCAAATGCCGCGTCACGGGTGGAGCTGGCGTTGACTTAATGTTCCACAGCGGCTCAAAGTCCCAGAGAGCAAGCCATTGGGCTATATAGCAACTGTCCTGACTTTTGGGTAAGTTAGGCGGACAATTACCGGTGAGGCTCTCTGAAAAAAATATTTAGCAAACAATCTGGCGAATCATCCGGACAAACAAAATGAGGAATGTATCTCTTGACTAATGTAGATATTGCTCAGCTCAGGAGAACTAACAGTGAAAACCAAGAAGCAATCCCAAAAACAAGTAACAACCCAGCTACAGGTACATTTACCTATTGTCGCTTTGACCGAAAAAGATATGTCTTCTGTCAACGGCGGCGGACAACTCAATGCGATTTAGAGGTTGAGAAACCTCTAAGGTTGCTCGTAGGACGGGCTAAGGAAATGAAGCATTAAACTCTAGTCCTGAAATAATTAGTTTTTTAATACTTCCCTTCCCTTCCAAGTGGTTAAAAGTTACTCAAACACCGAGGATTCTACAATGCACAATAAAAAGTCAGACCAAAAACAAGCCAAAACATTGCCTTTGACACAACTGCCAATCGTCACCCTGACCGAAAAAGATATGTCTTCCGTTAATGGCGGCGGACAACTCAATACGATTTAGAGGTTAAGCAACCTCTAAGGTTATTGGCTGATAGGAAGGGCTATAGTAACGAGGACGTTAATCCGAGTTATAAAAATAAGGAGAAACCAACGAATTCTTTCCCTTCCAACTTGTTACAATTCATTTAAGTTTGGAGGATTATACAATGGACAATCAAAAGCCAAACAAGAAACAACCCAAAACACTACCTTTGGCAAAATTGCCAATTGTTACCCTGACCGAAAAAGATATGTCTTCGGTCAACGGCGGTTACATATGGAATGGTGGTTAGTAATCAACCTCTAAGACAACTGTAGGAGGGACTAAGGTAACGAGGGCTTAAATCCTAGTTATGAAAAGAAAGACTAAAAAACGACTTCTTTTCTCCTCCACTTTGTTAATTTTCTATAAAACGCGGAGGATACTACAATGGACACGAAAAAGCAAGATCAGAAACAAGGCAAAACCTTACCTTTGGTAAAACTGCCACTTGTAACCTTGACCGAAAAAGATATGTCATCCGTCAACGGCGGAGGTTACAATTCATGGGCTGGTTAATCAACCTCTAAGGTTAGTGGTAGGAGGGGCCAAGTAAACGGGGAATCCAACCCGAGTTCTGAAAATGAGGGAAGTAGTGAAAATTACTAATCTTCCCCTCCAATTTGTTAAAGTTAACTAAAAGATGGAGGATTCTAGAATGGACAATAAGAAGCAATCCCATAAATCAGGCACAACCTTACCTTTGACCAATTTGCCAATAGTGACCCTGACAGAAAGAGATATGTCTTCAGTTAACGGCGGAACTAGCCATCATGGTTGATGGATAGCAACTGATCGAGTAAAGATTGGCGCTAGTTAGTAGCTGTTCAAAAGTCTAAAAAGTTAACCCGGAGAGGATTGCCCTAGTAACAAAAGAGCAATATTTCTATTTCCTCTCTGGGTTATTTGTTTATTAGCCAGCATCCTGGTGCTCTACCCTTGTAAGTATGTTTAGTGACCCCAACCCAGACCTGCTCCGCCCAGCCAAAAGCGATGAATTTCTGCCTCCCATCAGTCTTTGGACAACCCTAGGCGGTATATTGCTGATGGGAAGCGTTGGTGCAGCCATCGTCCTCACTGCCGTTACGAAATACAACATCACCGTCAAAGCTCCCGCCACCATTCGACCTGTTGGAGAAGTTCAGATAGTACAAGCAGCGACAGAAGGAAGGGTCGAAAGTATTCCGATCAAAGAGAACATGGCGGTAAAACAGGGAGAGACGATCGCAGTTATCGACTCATCCCAATCTTTGACTAAAAAAAGTCAATTACAAGGCAATATCCAGCAAAATCAACTGCAACTGCGACAAATTACAGCTCAAATTACCGCTACAGACGAGCGAATCGCAGCAGAAAACTGGGGGATGGAACGGGCAATTGCTTCCGCCGAAGCCGATTTAAGTCGCAATCAACAGGAATATCGAGAACGAAAACTGACCACAGTTGCCGAAGTTGAAGCAGCCGCAGCTAATTTTCAATTAGCCGAACTGGAAAGACAAAAAGCCCAAGAAGAATTGCAAAAAGAACAGGCTTATTTACTGAAAATAGGGGCGAATTTAAAAGCAACAGAGGCGAGTTTAAAAGCGGCAATCTCTAAGCAGAATCGCTATCAGCCGCTGCGAGAATCAGGAGCCATTTCCCTCGACTTAGTAGAAGAAACCGAACGAGCTGTTGAGCAGCAAGAACAAGCCGTAGCTGGGGAAAAAGCAGCGTTTAAAGTCCAACAACAAGCCATTGAAAGCCAAAAAAAAACCGTCGAAAGACAACAACAAGCGGTTGAAGTAGCTGCCGCTAAATTAAAAGTCGTTCAAGCTGCCCTTAATCCTAGTGCCGCACCTGTAGCCATCGCTTCTGAACGAATTGCCCAAGAAAAATCTAAGGGCGAAGCAGGTTTGGCGATGTTAAAAAAAGAACGAGAAGCGCTAATTCAAAGCCGCCATGAAATCCAAAATCGAATCAACCGGGATCTGCAAGAACTCCAACAAATTGGTATCGAACTCAAAAAAACGGTAATTACCGCCCCCGCCGACGGTACCATCCTCAAACTGGAACTGCGAAATTCGGGTCAGGTGGTACGCCCTGGAGAATCCATTGCCCGCATTGCTCCAAGTAATGCCTCCCTTGTCATTAAAGCTCGTGTGGCAGTTCAAGATATTGGCCACGTTCGAGTCTGCAAAGAAGAAAAAGTGTCAGACTGTACGCAGGGCAAAGCTCAACTGCAAGTTTCTGCCTATCCTTATCCCGATTATGGCACACTCAAAGCTGGGGTAAGGGCGATCGCTCCCGATGCGATTACAGTTCCTAGCAAGGATACAAATGCAGCTACTCCTTACTACGAGGTGACACTTCAGCCTGAAAAACTTTATCTAGATAAGAGTGGTCATCAGTATCCCATCCAATCGGGAATGGAAGTTACAGCCGACATTATCTCCACAGAAGAGACGGTACTTACGTTTATTCTCACCAAAGCAAGACTGCTGATAAATTTATGATTTAACAGTCTAACTATTCCTCAAATTGATGAAGTTCTGTTAATTTGCCCAAAAGAAGATTAACCTACAAAAATTTATTACTTGTCTCAACCAATTAAATTCTCTCCGACTCTGTTTTAGTATTTGATTGAGTAGGATGCTTGTGACAAGAAACTAAGTGTCACTAAGTTTATCGGAAAGCTAGAGAAACATGATGAAAATAATGAGTCTACACTAGCATATTCTGTTGGATTTGAAATAAGAATGCTTAGATTTGTTAAATATCCTTGTGTTTTACAGCTTACTGAATCTGACTGTGGGGCAGCTTGCTTCGCTACCATTGCTAAACACTACGGGCGTACCTTAGCAATCAGCCACATTCGGGAACTGGTAGGCACGGGGCAACACGGAACCACTCTACTAGGGCTGAAGCGGGGGGCGGAGGCGCTAGGTTTCAACGCTCAAGGCGTCAAAGCCTCACCAGAGATTATTGACCAAATCGACGCTCTCCCCTTGCCTGTAATTATTCACTGGCTGGGCTACCACTGGGTAGTTTTGTACGGGCGACAGGGCAAGAAATATGTCATCGCTGACCCCGCCGTTGGTATCCGTTATTTGTCCCGCCATCAGTTAACCGAAGGCTGGCAAAACTACATCATGCTTTTGCTAGAGGCAGACCCAATTCGCTTTGCCGAGCAGCCCAACGATCGAGTTAACAGCCTGGGACACTTTGTGCAGCGCATCTTGCCTTACCGAGCCCTTTTATCGGAAGCGTTGCTGCTCAATGTTTTTTTGGGTTTGATTACTCTGGCTTTCCCATTCCTAATCCAAATTCTCACTGATGATGTGCTAGTGCGGGGAGATACCAAGTTGCTTAATGGTGTCATTATTGCCACTGTAATCATGAGTTTAATTGGTAGCGGAATGAGACTGGTGCAGTCAAATTTGATTGCACATTTTAGTCAACGGCTGGAATTGGGGCTCATTCTCGAATTTATTCGAGCAATCCTGCGCTTACCGCTCACTTATTATGAAACTCATCGCAGTGGTGAAATCATTAGCCGACTGCGCGATATTCAACGTCTTAGAAATATAATTTCTCAGCTATTAATTACTTTGCCCAGCGATTTTTTTATTGCTGTGGCGTCTTTGGGTTTCTTAGGGTTCTATAGCTGGAAACTTATGCTGCTTGCTACTTCAATTGCAGCGGTAATGACGCTATCGACGCTTGTGTTCCTGCCAGCTCTCCGGCAAAAAACCCGAACTGTATTAGCCGAAGACGGTGAGAACCAAGCAATTCTGGTAGAAACCTTTAAAGGAGGACTCACGCTCAAAACAACCTCTGCGGCACCTCAACTGTGGGAACAACTCCAGAGTCGCTCTGGCAAGGTAGCCAATCTGACTTTTCGCACTATCCAGATTACCGTTATTAACCGCAGCTTTTCGGATTTAGTCTCTAATCTTGGTAGTGTCGGTATGCTTTGGGAAGGGAGCCAACTGGTGATTGCTAAAGAAATCAGCATCGGTCAACTGGTCGCTTCCTATACCTTAGCGCAAAATGTAATTCGCTTAATGACTGATTTGATTATTATCATCAATGAATGTGTCTGGATTAGAACGGCTATTGAACGCCTGACTGAGGTCACTGATGCCCAACCAGAAACGCAACTAGAGGATGTCAAAAAGCCTTTTGCCACAATTTCTGAAAATGCTGATATTGTTTGCAGCAACATTAACTTTAATTATCCCGGTCAAGTTGATTTAGTTGAAGATTTCTCTGTGACGATTCCTGGGGGAAAAGTCGTTGCTTTAATTGGAGAATCGGGTTGCGGTAAAAGTACCTTAGTCAAACTCATTGCAGGGTTATATCCCTTGCAATCGGGCAATATTCGCCTGGGAATTTATAACAGTCAAGACTTGGCTCTTGATTGTTTGCGCCAACAGATTATTCTAATTCCTCAAGAACCTCACTTTTGGAGTCGATCGATTCTCGCCAACTTTCGTTTGGGTTCACCTCATGCTACCTTTGAGGAAATTGTTACCGCCTGTCAGCTAGCTAAGATTGATGAATTTATCAGTAAATTACCTGATAAATATCAAACTGTTTTAGGCGAGTTTGGCGCAAATATTTCTGGAGGACAGCGACAACGACTCGCCATAGCCAGAGCAATTGTCACCAACCCACCAATCCTCATTTTAGATGAATCAACAGCTAACCTTGACCCAGTAAGCGAAGCCCAAGTCCTAGATGGACTCTTGTCTCACCGCCAAGGTAAAACTACGATTTTGATTAGTCACCGCCCTAGAGTCATCATGCGGGCTGATTGGATTGTGTTATTGGAACAGGGTAGAGTAAAACGGCAAGGTTCTTTTGATGAATTGCACAAGCAGGCTGGCAACCATTTAGACTTCTTAACTCCTTGACAACTATGGAGTGGATGGCTAATTAGGACTTGCTGAATAAGTGCTAAACGGTGACGGGTTTGGGTGATTTGATGGCGCGAGCAACACAAGTGTGCAGGATAAATAGGAGGTAAAAAAGGTAAACGAAGATTTGGTCTGAATCGGGTCACAGCCAAACTTGACAATACCTCGCAAACAGCCGTTGCGCTTTTTCTGCTAGTTGTAAATTTCTGGGTGGCAGGGGGTATTTCGTTACAGTGCTTGGCATCGTGTCCTGTGCAAGTCCGTATTCCGGCTTTATACTTACAATGGGGGTAGCCCCGAATTTCTGGTGCTGTTGGGTAAGTTCTGGTTGCCTGGGGGGTGTCAGAATACGGAAGTTAATAATAGTCCTTTCTTTTTGGCATGATGAGCGTCAACTATGACCCTAAAGACCACAAGAACGTAGAAGCCTCGTTCCGAAAAGCTGTGGAGGTTAATCCCAACGAACCAGAAGGTTACATTAACTTGGGAATTGTTCTCTACGATTGTGGCAAGCTAGAAGAGGCGATCGCTCAGTACCAACAAGCCATTCATCTCGACCCCAATCGCTCCGACGCTCATTATCATTTGGGAATAATTTTTGCAGAACAAGGTAATTTAGAGTCGGCAATGACTTGTTATGAACAAGCAATTCGGATTAATCCTGACGATGCACAGCCTCATGTTGGCATAGCCGCAGTTTTCAGCCAACAAAGCCATCGTTCTGCAGCTATTACCAAACTTCAAGAAGCCATTCGCCTTAACCCTAACCTCGTCCATACTCATACAAACTCCATACTAGCTCTCAAAACACCAGACCAATTAGAATCTGAAATTTCCCAACTTCAGAAAAATATCAGCCTTTATCCTAACGATGTCGAGGCTCATCTGAATTTAGGGAACGCACTAGGACAACTTGGGTTGACCAAACAAGCTATCGCAGCTTATCGGCAAGTAATTCGGTTTGATGAGAATAATGCGATAGCTTACTGTAAATTAAGTACAGTATTGATTAAGCAACGCCAGTTTAAGGAAGCGATCACCGCCTGTCGCCGAGCCATTCAACTGGATGCCACACTCGCCATTGCCCATAATAATTTGGGAATTATCCTCGATCTCCAACGAAAAACCAACGAGGTGATCGCAGCCTACACCGAAGCCCTACAGCTCGATCCGAATTTAGCGCCAGCTCACCATAATATTGGAGCTATCTTACTCCAGCAGCGCCAACTATATCTCGCTAGTATTAAGTTCAGGCAAGCAATTCGATTTTCTCCAAATCTTGTCTTTGCTCACTATAGCTTAGGATGCGTTTTTTTTCAACAAGCCAAAAGCGCTCAAGCTCAAGCTAAATTTCAGCAAGCACTTTGCTTTCATCCTAATCTAAAAATCGCTAAACAGGGTTTGTGGCTAGCGCAGTTGCAGCAAAACAAAATAGCCAACGCTGTTTTTATCGGAGTAGGAATCCTTGCTTTAAGTGTGTTGATTGGGTCACTACCGGTGGTTATTTCTCCATACGATGCCAATATCGCTCGTTTTGTTCTTTCGTTTAATCCTAATGATGCTAACCTTCATGTTTATTTAGGATTGGCTTTACAGGATAAAGGTAAGCTAGAAGAGGCAATGGTTCACTACCAAGAAGCTATTCGGCTCAATCCTAACGCTCCCTTCGCTCACTTCCACTTGGGGTTGGCTTTACACAATCAAGGTCAATCTCAGCAAGCTATTTTTCAGTATAAAGAGGCAATTCGTATTAATCCTCAGTTTATAGAAGCTTATAATAATTTAGGAAATATTTTATATAAACAAGGTCAAGTCGAAGAATTGATCGCCCTACTTAAGGTAGTAGTTCCGCTCAATCCCCGCGATGCAATTATTCGCAAAAACTTAGCAGTTCTTTTCTATAACGCAGGCCTTTATTTAGAGAAGCAAGGAAAGGCGCAGGAGGCTATTGCTGCATATCGTGAAGCGATTCGTCTGACTCCTAACTATACACCCCCCTACAATACTTTGGCGTTAATTCTCGCATCTCAGGGTAAAAGCGATGAGGCAATTTTACTATATAAAAAGGCAGTTAAAATTAACCCTGACCTGTGGGGGACTCAAATTAACTTAGGAAATACTCTCTGGCGTCAAGGGCAATTAGACGAAGCGATCGGACACTATCGAGAAGCTATTCGCAGCAATCCCGACTATGTTAAGGCTTACTATGGCTTAAGCTATGTTCTGTCTCAAAAAGGTCAACAAGAAGAAGCCAAGGCCCTTAAACAAAAAGCACGAGATTTGGAGAAACAGGGTCAGAATGTTCCAAATAATCCACCATATTGAAAGACATAATTCAATCTATGGGTTAAACGAATATAGGGTGATAAGTAGCTAAGCTGGTAGTATTATTTGTCTAATTATATTTCTTCAAGCGGCTGTATAACGTTTGCAGCACTTCTAATTTGTGGGATTATACCAATTTAATATGAAGTTGTATAGAATAGGGCTTCAAGAATAAACTTGTAAGATGACAACGAACTAATTTGTGAGCGGGTGATTTTTTCAAGAACTTGTTTCAATCGCTCTCGTAATTGCTCACGTGTTGTAAAAACCTCTCCAACAAGTTCCTTTTTGATATATTCCCAGACCCTTTCAATTGGATTAAGTTCTGGACTATGTGAAGGTTGACAGACAGGAATTAAATTTTCTGGCCATGAGAGTTCATTAGTGGGGTATAGCCGAGATACGATACTGTTGGCGAAATATTTCTTAACATTCTTGGCGATCGCCAAGAGGCATCTGTTTGGTCATAAATAAGTTAAGGAGATCTAATCTTCTGCCTGTGGTGACTCCGTAGAAGATGTCAGAAAAGCGAGCAATATTTTTACATCTAGATAAGTAGCTTTGCTTTTCTGGTTATGCCCTCGTAGTTTATTGAGTAGCTCCTCAGCATTCGGAAATGGTTTGGGTAGTGAGTTTAAGTTGTTAACAGGTTTATCGGAGCGGGGATTAATCTTGTTAACAGGTTTCTCAAAAAGCAAAATCGGAGGAGAAAGTGGCTCACCACCTTCAGCTATATATTCTTGATAGCGTTCCACCAACTGATTAATTTGTTCAGCAAGGGGAACTGGGATACGTGCCAGCTTTGTGTCGTAGGGAGCTTTCTTACCTCTCCCGCCTTTAGGTTTGGGCATCAGAGTCGAAAAAGTCGTAAACAAGTTTATGATAAACAAGTTTACAGCTAATAAACCTGTAAACAGCTTTGTTCAGCAGCCCTGATGCCGATTTATACTTGTTAACTGGTTTGACATACCTGTAAACAGCTTTAATTAATCGGGTGCTAGTTGGGCGAACGATGATTTACGGGTTTGAGCCAAAGGCTCTCCTCGCAGCCAGGCCGTCAAACGTACTACATTAATCGCAGCGGCGGTGATGATATGCTGCAATGTGGTCTTTTTAAGACCAATGTACCGACAACGGCGTAGTTCAAATGCCCGCACTGCCAGGGATATAGTACCCTCAATTCCGGCCCGGTGGGCATAAATCGCTTTGAACTCATCCGTCTGCTGATAGGCGCGGGCTTGCTGTAGAACCTGCCAATCTGATTGTGTCCTCCGTGTTAGCGAACGACCAGTTTTTAAGGAACGGGTGCATTGGTCTCGGACAGGACATACCAGACAATCTTTTTGGGCAAAAGCGATATAAATTGTAGAATTTCCATTGGCGTCATGGCTGGGCTTCCAACGTTGGCTGGTTTTGCCGATTGGACAGTACACCACTTTCTTGTCCCAATCAATATTAAAGTTGTTAGTATCGAAGCCTTGTTCAGCCTTTGCCTGCCAATGATGATTATTAGGCACTGGTCCAAACAGTTCAACCTCATACTCCTGCTGGGCACTAACCATCAGAGATACGCTGGTATAACCCGCATCAACCAGATGTTGTTGAGGTAAGAGTTCTTTGTTTTGTAGAGCTTGGTGGATGATGGGTGTGGCGAGTTGGTCTCCTACAGGAGCATTAGTTGTTTCTACATGGGTGATCAACCGAGGTGAATTTTCATCACAGCTCTCACTCAGATGAACCTTATATCCCGTCCAGTGCGTAGTTCTCTTAGTCCCGTAACGGGCTTCCATGTCATAAGGTGAGCGAATCTGCTGCACACAAGGAGGACGATCTTCTTGTGAACGTAGACGGACTGTGGACTCCGGTGCATAAAACTGTTGTAGCCATAGTTGGCGCAAGGTCTGTACCTCGGATAACTGCCTCAATTGGGGCGGTGCCTTGCTACTATATATAGCTTCCATTAACTTGAAGCCATCAGCCCCCACTAGAGATGCGAATTCTTCCCGTTCCATCGGCTTTCTCGGCAGATGAGATTCCTCAACGCGCTTAGAGTAACGCTCGTACCATGCAGGAGAGGCTAAATTGGATAACCAGGTTGGGGCAACTTTAGCTACAGCATTAAGAGCATAGCGTAGGGTTTCAGTAATACATTCTAAACGCCCCAAATCTCGGATAGCGGCTACTATATTTGTCGAATCAGTGCGTTGACGACCACGAGGTTTTAATAAGCTCAGTTCCTGACATTTACACAGTAATTTATTTAGCATAATCTCTTGAGCACTACCATCAATTAGACGCTGGCGGAACTCGCACAACACTGAGAAGTCAAAGCCTGGGTCAGTTAATTCTAGAGAGAGTGCATATTTCCAATCAATTCGACTCCGCACTGCTTCTGCGGCTTGACGGTCAGACAGACCTGCGACAAATTGCATGATAGTTACTAGAGCTAGTCGCCACGGAGATAAGCCAGGTTGACCTCTGTCGGGAAAGAGTTCAGCAAAATCCCCATCTGTGAAGATAGTACCCAAGGCGTCGCGCATGAGCATAAAGGTGTTGCCTTTAGGGAAGGCTGCTTGGGCAACGCGAACTGTGAGTTCTGGAATTGGTGTAATGAGGGTGGGTTTAGGTAACATAGCCCGATCCTGTTTATAGAGCGCATAACTTATTTATGACCAAACAGATACCTCTTGCGATCGCCAAGAATGTTAAGAAATATTTCGCCAACAGTATCGAGATACGGGCAAAATAGGCCATGACGTAAGGTTTTGTAAATATAAGACAAAATGACTTGAAGTAGCAAAGCCTGAAATGTTTAGCAGTAAAAGATTGCGCTTTTTAAGTCTGTACGAGAGCAGAGTATTACTACTACTCTGCTCTCGCTGACTGAGTGTTGGCAGCTTCTTTCGGCGGAAGGGACATTGGAAAGCTAATATTTTTACAAAACTTTATGTCTGGTTCTATTTTGCCCGTAGTGCGGCTATACCCCTAACGGCATCAAAGGTTTAGGAATAATCAGTGCTGCGGTGTTTCCTGGATTCGTGGCGTAGTGCTCAATGCCTAACGGCATCAAAGGTTTAGGAATGCTCAAGAAAGTTTGCGACATCGACACAACATCTATTTGTGCTCAACGCCTAACGGCATCAAAGGTTTAGGAATTCGCCATTGCTGCGACTGGCCCTTGAAAGCAAGGTGCTCAACGCCTAACGGCATCAAAGGTTTAGGAATTATCAGACGGCAATTCACGTTGCAACAGCGATAATTCAAATGTGCTCAACGCCTAACGGCATCAAAGGTTTAGGAATGTAAAATATCTGTATCTTGACATTCGTCTACGGCGATGTGCTCAACGCCTAACGGCATCAAAGGTTTAGGAATCCCGGTACAATCCGGCGAGCACTGGCAAGTCTGAATGGTGCTCAACGCCTAACGGCATCAAAGGTTTAGGAATCTGTATCGCCGGATCTGTTTAATGTCGGGACAGAAGTGCTCAACGCCTAACGGCATCAAAGGTTTAGGAATAAACAAGAGGAGCAAGCCCTAATATTACGGGATTGTGCTCAACGCCTAACGGCATCAAAGGTTTAGGAATATTGGGGACGGTTGGGGTTCAATCACAGGGCGATGTGCTCAACGCCTAACGGCATCAAAGGTTTAGGAATTATTGAATGAGGTCGGCATAGTAACGAAAATCCATTTGTGCTCAACGCCTAACGGCATCAAAGGTTTAGGAATTCCAAATCGACAGGAAGTAGTTCGCCCTCCTCGTCTTGTGCTCAACGCCTAACGGCATCAAAGGTTTAGGAATATCAATCAGCGAGCATCCCAAGAAGTCCGGTCGAACGTGCTCAACGCCTAACGGCATCAAAGGTTTAGGAATAATTTTGCAACTAGAAAACGGAGAATTGATGAACGGTGCTCAACGCCTAACGGCATCAAAGGTTTAGGAATAAATTTCCATGTCTTCCCCTGTCCGAGGAAGTAGGTGCTCAACGCCTAACGGCATCAAAGGTTTAGGAATCTTACCGTACCCTTAATTTTTTGTAGCCAGCCCAGTGCTCAACGCCTAACGGCATCAAAGGTTTAGGAATGCAGCAATCTATGAATCTTGCTAGGCTGTCGGGTGAGTGCTCAACGCCTAACGGCATCAAAGGTTTAGGAATCGTCCCAAACTTCGGACAATTTTTCGAGAGCTAGTCGTGCTCAACGCCTAACGGCATCAAAGGTTTAGGAATACTTAGCTTTGGCGGGTGAATGCCAAGGTGATCAATGTGCTCAACGCCTAACGGCATCAAAGGTTTAGGAATAGCGGTGGCTGAATACCTAATACAGCAAAGGCTCCCACCTAATTTTACAAGTACCTTAGCAAAAAAGAAACTGGAGATAGCCCTTATGGTAAAAGAGGTAGTCAGGGAAGGAAGAAAGCAAGGCTCAAAAGCTCGCACAGCTTAGGTTTTTTCAAAATGCAAGTATCCCCAGCCGGATACAGATGCCAGCAAAGCCAATCAGGCAGGGATTTTCAAGCTAACGAAAGCCGAGTTAGGAGTTTCACAACCAGAAGTGCTTGCATTAGAGAATACGGTAAGAGTTTTCATCAACAGACCAAGTACCCGGACGGTTGTAAGCGAGGAGGCCTTCAACGCACTGGTGGGACAAGCGAACCAGGAGCAAATTATCCTCAGCAGCCAGGACTCGTTCAAGTTCCCAACGCAACTTTTCGCGTTCGCGCACACTAAGCCAGCAACGGAATATAGAAAGCTGAATGCGTTCGCCATAGCCAGCAACGAGTTTAGAAGCTTTACGCCAGCGCTGGGAATCTCGAATGTCGTAAGCAACCAAGTACCAGTTTTTGAGTTCAGCCACAATTATTCCTCACCGCACGACCAACTGAGCAAACAGCCCGCCTTCACCAGACCATTCTTTTTCTAATAGCCGGACTTCTAATTCAAACAAGCGGCGGTAACTAAGAGAATAACCTGTGACTGGGTGCTTCCAAGTTTCCTCTTTGCGACGCTCGTAAAGCTCAATGAACTTGTGTCGCCCTGCATCGCTGAGCCACACTTGTTCACCACGAATGTCAAAATCTGGCTGTGCGTCCCACTGTCCCCGGTTAATGGAAGCCATCACCACCATGTCTACCAATGGCACTCGGAAGATTTCTAGCAAGTCGAGTCCCAAGGGCGAAGCTTGAGAGCGTGGCTGGTGGTAGAAACCCAGAGCGGGTTCCAAACCGACTGCCAAAATTGCATTCATTACATCTTTGAGCAATAAGGCATAACCAAAACTCAACATCGCATTAAATCGATCTTTTGGTGGGCGGCGGTTTCGTCCTGCAAAATGCAGCCGCGCATCAACTTCAGAATGGATCAGATGTGGCAAAGCACCAAAGTATAAGGCCGCGAGGTTGCCTTCAAATCCCAGCAGCGATTCTAAAGATTGTGCCTGTGGTACTTGTTTGAGGATGAGTTTCATTTGGGCAATCGCCTTTTGTAAAGCTTCTGGTACATTCTTAGCTTTCCTCGTTCCCCGCATTAAGAACTTGCGCTGTCCTTGACCCCGGCAAACTACCAGTTTTCGGGCTAGTTGCAAGCACGTCTCTGCTTGAGAAAGGGCTGCATACTGGCGGATGCGCCGCTGGATACTCCCCCGCCGAAAATCAAAACTACCGAGATAGCGCCCACCGCCTGATATAAAATGTACTCCAATCTCTTTGTTTGCACAAAAGTACAGTGCTTGAGTAGAGATTTGAGAGAAACTGTGCAATACGAGCTGTCCTACCTGTTGAGCAGGAATCTTTTCCACAGCTTCGCCCCGGCGAGCAATTTTAATTTGTTCTCCAGTTCTCCCGACAGCAGTTCCCGGCTCTAAAACGTGAATGACTTGTCGCTCGTCATCTTGGGGAAATAGTCGAATCGGCTGCCATTCTCGATTGTGAGACAATCTTGCTTCTTCGGGCAAACACACTGGTGCAAGGGAACAACGGGTACACAGGCGCTCGTTTTCTGCAACAGGGGGTCTATGGGTGGAAATGCGGAGCGATCGGGCTTCCTCAATCGCTTCTGTTACAGCAGTTCGCCCCGCATCATCGAGCGGAACGCGCACCATGACGTTATCCGCGTGATAGCGGATGCGACCTTCTTGGACTCGAATGTCTAAAGCTGATTCAATTAGGCAAGCATAACTGAGAATTTGGATGCGATCGCTCTCCCATGCTTGTGGTTGATTGTTTTCATCCCGGTGACAGCGCCCCCGCTTATGTTCGTAAGGGATGGTTTGACCGTCGCGAGTACGGAGTGCATCTAGGCGACCGCGTAACCCCAATTCTTCACTTTCGAGGTACAACTCTTCCCAATCTTCATCCTCTTGTTTTTCAAGTTCTGCGTGCAGCCGACGACCCGCAAAAACGGCCGCATCTTGGGTGTAAAGTTCCTCTACTTCTTCTAGGTAAAAAAGGCGGGGACAGTAGGCAAGAGCATGCAGCGCAGAAACACGAATTGTACTGTGTTTTGGCGGTAAAAAAGAGTCAACTTCAAGTGTTTGCATAGTGAAATATAGCTTGAGTTCAAGTTTTCAACCTGATGATTTGTCAGGTTGAAATTACTCTAGCTATTTATCCCGGCAAAAAAGTTTCCGCTTCTCTGTATGGCAAACGCAATTGTTTAATTTCAAATTCAGTTACTTTTCACAGATTTACTTGAGCGTTTTGGAGTAACTTTAAAAGGTGGCTGGATTTTTACCCAACACAAGGCTGATAACTCGCCAAAGCTAAAGCGCTGAAAAGTGCCTTGCCCAGTTTGGCGATCGATCCAAATAGGTAGACCAATCAAACCACGCTTATCTGTTACTAACCAACGAATTTCTCCATCACTTTTACGATAAGTTCTCACACCATTAACTAGCGCCCAAGATTCTCCTAAACTCAAGCCACCAAATCGAGTAATTTGTTCTGGAGTAGAGAGAGCGATCGCTACCCTTTCTTCTAATGTGACTGAGGCAGAATCTTCACTAGAATCAATTTGGACTACAACTTGTAGGTCGGTTAATAACTCATGGTGATTAGGTTTCGAGAATTTACTCGTTGGATAAGTACCTAAGTGAGCGCGGCTAAATTTGTGATGCCGCTGTTTGCGGACAACTCTAGAGATCGCTGGTTCATTACCAATTAGCCCAATGGCAAGCTTTACACCTAAATGAGCAGCCATATCTACTTCACCAATCAGGGACAGTAGGAAACCATAAATCGTTGAAGGGGGGGGATAGCAGTAAGTTTCTTTATAATCTCGTGCAAAGCTGCGAGGAAAACTGGTGCAGGGGCACTCAAGGTAGAGCAGCATTAAGCAGCCACCCCCGTTTTGAGCAAGGCTTTAGCAGCAGCGATCGCTTCCTTAACTCCACGAACAACCATCACATTCAACTTCTTTAACTGCTCCCCATAGAGGGTATCCGCAATCTCACCTGCCACAATCAATTCACTAGCTGCCACATCACCAACTTCCACCAAGCGCAGCAACTTCGGACACCCTACGGTGTCACCCATCCGCTTAAAGCTATCCATAATCCAGGGGCTAGGATCTTGCGTCACTCGAATCACAATCGATTCTGGACGGAAGTCGTAGAGAAACCGGGCGTGGTTTCCGCCAACATGCCGTACTGCGCCAATGGCATCAAGTATCAAAGCTGCACGACTAGCATCCTGGAGACTTTCGGGTGTAAGGGCGATCGTGTATTGATAAGCAGTGCAATGCACTTCTGAACTATGGATCGAAGTCTTACCTTTTGTACCTCCCTTAGACCCAAAAGCAATATCACCCCAGAAAGGATCGAGGCTAATGGCACGGCTTACTTCCAATGCTCCACGCCGTTTTGTGGTCGCATTTTCGTTATCTTTGCCTTTCTTGGCATCCATATAGCCAAACAAATCATCATCAATGAAATCTTTAGCACTGAAGCGTTCATTTTTCAGGTTATAGGCTTCTTTATCTGGATCGAAGGTGCGATTTACTTGAGCTGCATCCAAATTTTGCAAGTATTCGCGCAATCCCCAGCGAATTGCTTCAGCACTCACAGTCGTGTATTGATCGTTGCCACGGGTAATTTTTTGCAACGTAGATAGGGTGCTGCCATCGCCTTCACCACGATTATTGGCAGCAACAGCAGTAGAGGTGACAATAGTTGCGAACAAATGCTGAGACATGATTGATAGTCCTTGATTTAGAAATAAGTTGTGAACAAGTTAGGAGGCAAGTAAATCATCGCCGTAGCTCTCAGATTCTGAAGACGTTTCGAGCGGTACTTCAGCACCATCCAGCGCATCCCCCTTTTTGCTGGTATAGGTTGCAATCGCTAACAACACCAGATCTCGCGCTTGTCGCCAATTTGCTTCGTCATGATGAAGCCAGTGATAAATTTGTGGTCCGACAGCTCTTATTTCTTTGCTGCGATATTGAGTCAAGACATCAACCAAGGTTTGAGCAAAGTCTTGTTGGGTGCTGGGGCGTTTCAGGCGATTGAGCAGTTTATCTGTGACTTGCCCGTAATCCAATGGACGACCTTGCTTTTCAGCCTGCAAAATTTGCCCACGCAGATACGCACTAAATGCACCTTGCACGGCATCAAACAGCACCTGTTCCCTAGTATTGAGATACTCTGTCATTTTCACTAATCCTTTGCGTTCATAAAAACCATTCCGCTTGCAAAACTCATAGAATCCCCCATACCAAGCATTTCCAGTCACTAAGTTGTCACAAATCCACGGCAGCACCTTGGAAATCGCCAACCAGGTTTCTCCCTTGTCAGTCTTTTTCACCTGCGACGGGAACAGCACCTGGGCAGACCGATATAGAGCCAACACGTCCTCATCCACTTGCACACGATAGACTGCTTGTTTAAGGTAGTTCTGATTGGCATACCAGGTTTGCTTTCCTAGTTGATAGACCTCGCAGTAATCTACTTGTGCTAGACCTATATCGCCCAAGGTCTGCTCTCGCCATAGAAAATTCAGTGCTGATTCTCCCGCCCCACTGCTACGGAAATCACGGTAGGTGCGCCCTGGAAAATCTTGCTTGTGCTTCACCCATTGCTTCAGGTTTTGCACTTCAGGAATCACAACGGCTGAGCGCAAATTCGGTAGCTTGTAATAGCCACACGCCAAGGGCAAAAATAGCAACGCTAGAAATCCTGTGGATGACTCTTGATAGGCTCCATTGACGAAACACTCAATCAACCCAGGCAGGTGATGTCCCTTGAGCGAAATCTCTTTTTTGAATGCACCTTTGGTATTGAAAGCCTCCTTAATATCTTCGGTGTAATAGCAACTGAGCAATGAACGAAACTCTACCCGAATTTCAGGTTGCCCTTCATCAATCTGAAAGGTCTTTGCCACTGCATTAGAATCACGACTGCGTTGCTGACTGTGTTGCAAGAATGTAGACAACACTCCTTCAGTAAACGTATAGTGCCCCTGGTTATCGAGCTTTAAAGCTGGTACATCTAGATAGCCGTCGGCTGTAACTTGATAAGTCTGCTGAACTAGCCACGTCACAGCATCGCGATCGCTGACCTTATCCCATGCCAACTTCACCTCATCGTCTGTTACCTCCCAAGTTAACGGTGCATCCTCACGCGGCATCACTGACAATGCCAGCGCTAAGCCTGCAATTCCCGCTCGATGGGGCAGCAATGTATTCGGATCAAAGATTGATAGTGTAAATTCAGACATTTTCTACTTCACCTCCTTTGCGCCAATTTCTTTTGAGTAAGTCCATTCCTCTTTGGGCGCAATCAAAAATCCCTTCTTATGTCGTTGCCAGTGCTTTGTCTCTTTCGCGGTCAACGGCACTGTGTAACGTGAGAGCTCACTGGCTTTGCTTGAATTCACTGTCGCTATATCTTGCTCCAGTAAAGCTGTCACCGTGTAGCCTGCTTCCCGCAGTGCAGCCGGATAGGTACGCCACTTACCATCTAATAGAACCATTTGGGTTTTAGGCTTGCCTTGGATGCCCATTTTTTCTAACCACGCAGCAAGCTGCGCCTGGTTCACTTCTCCATCAAATGACTGAATTAATATCCTGCCCTGAGCAATTTCTTCTTGCTCGTAGGGGTATCGGTTTGGTGGTGGATAAAACATTGCATCCAGCGCATGACCGCAGTATTTCCGGTTCAAACGTCCTAGCCGCTGAATCAATCCTGCTGGGTCAGCAAGCTGCGATACTAGGAGCGTGGCAGACAAATCCAGTGACATTTCAGCAACTTGAGTGGCGATTGCAATCACTGGCTCATCTTTTTTGAACCCATCTAACACCGCCCGATGATGCTCAACGCGATCGCTATACCGAAATCGACTGTGATAAAGCACCGCATTGAGGTTCTTGCTTTTGGCTGTTCGATAAACCTCAATTGCTTCATTTACTTGATTGCAGACCCACAGAACCTTTCCACCCTTAGCAAGCTCTGCTTCAACTCGCTCCCAATTTGGCGCCTCCACAAGATGAAACTGATAACGGTTATATTGCTCTAGCTCTGCATCTCCCGGAATGATTGGGACTTTTTCACCGGCTGCTTTTTCGATTGCTGCAATCTGCCACGGCAAAAATGATGCTGACATCAGCAGCACTGGAGCCTTCACCATTTCCAGAAACCGCAGCAATGCCCCAAACAAAGCATCATCGTAACAATGGACTTCATCAAATACGAAAGCAGCTTGGGCGATCACCGGGAAACAGTACAGCGGACGACGATTGCACTGAAGCAAACCTAACACAGTATCAACGGTGCAAATGCTCACCTTCACCCCCCAAGCCTTGAAGGAATCCAGCTTCTTTGCCGTTTCATTTTCAAACGCTTGCATCAGTTTGCCTGCGTCATCAATGAAAAGCTCAGTGCCGTTATCCTCTTCCTCGCGGGTTCTCGCCAGTTCTAAATCCACATCCGCCCGCGAATGCAGCAGCACCGATTCAACTTCATCCTGCACATAGTCCAGAAATCCCTCGGTACTCGTGCCGGTTGTGGGATAGCAGAAAAATAACTTACGTCCTACGGCATGGGTTTTCGCCCAGTTATAGGCTCCAAGGGTTTTTCCTGTGCCGCACCCCGCCCTAGCTAACGTGACTCGCGATGAGGCATTACCCAAGTCAACCTGAAACGGACGCATTGCATTACCCTTAAGCCGTTCCTTAATCACATTCTGTAAATCAGGTTCAGTGAGCGTGCTTTTCAAGCCCTCCCAAACTTTTTGGATATCCCTGCGATCGTTTTGTCCAGATGCAGAGCCGATAGAGTCAGATGCAATTAACAGTGATTTCACCACTGCCAATAGCTTTACCTCTGGTTCCCAATCGGCAAAGGCTCGTTCAATCCGCGATCGCCGTTGGGTAATATCAGCTACCGTCCAATTACTGGGTAAATTTCGCACTGATTGTGGCAGTGATCGTGGCAATCCCAGTTTCTTTACACCGTATTTAAGGATGTCTTTGAAATATTGTGGTGCCGTATACAAATAAATACGATCGTCTCCACTGGCGCGAATTTCAAATAAGTCCGGTGCCAGCTTTCCAGCCTTTCCTCCAAGCTTCAAATGATGTCCACCTGCTGCGGCAACTGCCGTAAAAAAATCGCCCTCGCCCTGTTCTAGCCACTCGCGAAATTCCAGCGCCAATAAAACCGACAGCGCTTCATGCCGAACCATTTGCGGTTCATTCAATGCTTGGCGCTTGCCACGAACCATCTGCTGAAAGTGATTATTTGCTTTACCCCAGTCGTGTAGGTAAGCAGCCAGTCGAACCGTTGCTAGTAGAAATGTGACATTGCAGGTCAACCCAAACTGAACAATCAGGCGATCGCCCAAAATTTCCACTAGGGTTGTCATGGCATTCACCACATCTGCCGTATGCCCAATCAGACTGTAGGAACCCTTCCAGCCATTCTCAATTGATTTTGCTAATAACCGTTTTGGCTGTTTGAGTTCAGGCGACATCCGGCACCTCTTTGACGGGATAAAACCAGCCACAGCCAAAGTGTTGTCGCCCACCTAGTCCATGCCATTGCAGCTTTAGGGAATCTTCCTGGCTTAATCCTTCTACTACCACACCATAGCCAAGAATTTTCTTATCCTTTACCTGTATTGTGCGTCGCGCTAAATCGCCATTAGCATCACTGGGAATAAATGCTTGTCCCTTGATTTCTAATCGTTCCAATCCCTTTTGACAAGACTCCAAAAAATACCGGGGCACATCCGCATGATCGATCGCATCTAACTTAAACGTCACCAGTCTTGATGTTAAAGTGTCACTTGCTTCCGGCAAAGTAATTCTTGGCTGAACTAATCGAATTAGATGACCTCGAATATCAAAGACTTGGTTTTGCAGGAATCGATACCAGATTTGCATCAGATCCGATGGGCAACGCAGTCTCAATCGTGAACCCCTATTCAGATAAATCATGCCAGCCTGATCGGGAATGCCGGGGATGCTGCACAAGCGAACCTCTGACGGTAAATCCTTTGGAATTGATTCATTTTCAGCTTCTTGTAGTAGTTTCTTGATCGCGGAATACAGCGCATAGCCATGATCCGCAGGCAACGTTTTACCCCGTAGTGCAAATTGAATCTCCAAAAAATTCATGGTTCTAGCCCTCTAATATATTGCTCGCTCATCCCCTCAACTTCCTCTCGCATCATCTCTACTAACTTTGATGGTTCCTTGACCACAGCCCCCTTCCCATAACCCAAAATCCAACGTTTCAACTCATTGAGTCCCCCCACAATTAAT
Source organism: Microcoleus sp. B9-D4 (assembly GCF_036705105.1). Lineage (NCBI taxonomy): Bacteria > Bacillati > Cyanobacteriota > Cyanophyceae > Oscillatoriales > Microcoleaceae > Microcoleus > Microcoleus sp. B9-D4. The sequence continues at coordinate 39,112 of NZ_JAUBTS010000011.1, read as the reverse complement.
TGCAATGTCACCGAACCATCAAGATGTTCTTGAATTTCTTGTGTGGGATGCCAGCGGCGTTCTCGGACATAGGGAGCAGTTGAGGCATCAAACCAAATCGTTACCGGGACTGGCTTGCCTCCGACTTCACTTTGAAAAATCTTGCTTAAATGCTCTTTGGCATTAAAGTTAGGGTCTTGGACAAATTTCTCTTTGAGTACCTGCAACTCTCGAATACGGTCTATCCGAAACCAGCGAATAGCTTGGCGTTTGTGACAAAAGCCAATGATATAGGGGTTAGTCCCTCTATAGATATGAAGAAGATAAGGGTCTATTACTCGTTCTGACTCAGCATTCCGACTCGCGGTGAAATACCGCATCGACACCCGATGAGAGTTACGACACGCCTCTATCAGCCGTTTCCAAATTTCTGGATCAGGATAAGTCTCTGCTCCAGTTCTAAAGACAACTCTTTCGTCGGCGATTTGTTGCATATCAACCCAAGTCGGCTCTGGTAGTCGCTCACTCAATCGCTCGACAGCAGAGCGTAACTCCTCGGCATATGTAAAACCAGCGTAAGCTTCTAGCATCCTAGCTCCCAAGGTCAAAGCAAACAGCTCTCCTTGGGAAAGGGAAATACTCGGCAACCGCCATTCCGGATCGGTGTAATAATGACCCTGCTTGGGGCTGTATTCTAGTGGGGCGTTAAAGCGATCGCGCAAGAACGCCAAGTCACTACGAATTGTTCGTTCGCTAACTTCTAAGGCTTCAGCTATTGTTGCTGTTGTTTGCCGCTGCGCTGTCCGCAGTAGCGAGTCAATTTGCAGCAATCTTTCCAAAACACGGGCCATAAACCTAATTTTTGTTGGATTATGCCTATATTAAATGGTTAACCCGGCAAAAAACTTTCCGCATTAACAAAAAACTCATACACTCTTACCTTACTCTCAGCTTTCCCCGTACCCAGAAGGGAAAAGCTCAGTACATCACGTTTTTGCTCACTACTTTCCTTGTGGGTTCACGCCTCCTCCCTAACTCCCGCGTGATTGTCACTCACGTCTGTATCACAGTACGCTCTGCTGTGGGAGTTCGCTCACAGCGTGTTACCGACAGTGTGACTCTGCAGCTCGGCGAGCCCTCTAACCTGTGGTTAATACTATTCCTTCAATTGCAAAAGCTACCTGTGGGTGAATAGCACCAATGAGGTCGTGAATTCAAATTAAGGGGAGGATTTAAACTTATTTGCAAATCCTGTTCGATGGTAGGAATATAACCATACCAAGCTTCAGACATAGCCTCAAAATAGAAATGGTCGCCCCAAATGGCATCGCACCCAGGGCATCCAAATGACATATAAGAGCGCCTGACTGTCTTGCTGTACCGTTTCTTAATCTCTCCCATGCGGATTGTTTGACCTGCCTCTGTTCTTAAATAGTTTTTGACTGCTTGGATAAGTTCAGGTCTAAACAGCCAAAAGTCACTGTCGAAAACCCCAAAAGCTCCCTCATCTAGTTTTATTCCGCATTCTGAATAATAACCAGCATTGGGGATGTAATAAAGGTAGTGCTGTTGTTGGCATCTCCAACAAATCACCGCAAAAAAAACTACCTTAACTTGCTGAATTTGACGGACTTGGTAATGAGAAGAAAATTTAAAATGCCTTGACAGCAGAGCTGCCATAAATTCAGAAAGCGTCAGGGTTGTGGTAGAAGCATCAACCATTAGAGCATCCTTTGATTCCAGCCATAACTTAAACATAGGTAAGTCTTGGCAACTAAAATCAGGAGATGTAGGAAGTTTACGAAACAGCCAGCAGCAGCGGATGCCATCCCGCTGATATTTCGCTTGCCTTGCAGCAGTTTCTTCTAAAGTTTGCGGACTCCACTGCACCTCAAAAGCTAGCTTGATTAACTTTCCCCGGTCTGTTTTGGTGGCTAAAACATCCGCTCTCCAATCAGAGCCTGAAACTTCTGTTTTTGCGTCGTAGCCGAATTGCTGGCAGACTCGAACAATTTCAGTCTTGGCTAGTAGGTGCTGCCACGTTTCCGGTGCCCAATTACAAATCCTGTCCTTGCCGTGAACAAAATGCTTGGTGCCGAGTTTAGACGTGCGTAAGTATCCAGTTGAGTTGCAGCAGCACAGTCTAACTTTTGGGCGCTGAGCTTTCAAATTGAGCCATTCTTCATCGGACATTAGAGGGGCTAATAGCTCTCGGTCTGCAAAAAATGCTCTCAATGGCATCATTTCACCTCAAACGCAGCACTTGCATCCTTACCAAACATATCAATAAACTGGAGTGCGATCGCCCTTTCTTTCCTCCCTCTCGCTCAACCGCCGCATTAAGAAATACCCGCCTACGGATGCAGCAATGCAGTATTTGCGGCAAACTCTCAGGTGTCGGGTCGAGTATACACCAAGCATGAAAATAGAGGGACACGGACAGGCCAAGATACTTACCCAAGAGGAAATCGAACTCTTGTTCAACGAAGGTTTGCAGAGCGACCGAGATCGCGCTCTCTTTGGGATTTGTCTGTACACCGCCTGCCGCATTGCCGAAGCGTGCAGCTTGAAAGTCATCGATGTTTTCACCCCAGCGGGTGCCATCCGCTCCGAAATGATTATCCGCAAAGGCAACACCAAAGGCAAGCTCGGCACCCGCACTATCCCGATCATTCAAGAGTTGAGGCTGCTGTTAGAAACTTACGAACATCCCTCACACCCCTACCTGTTCCCCAGCCGCCACCTCAATCACCGCTGGAAACACGCGAACCCGGAAGCCGCCTCTCACCTGTTCCAAGAAGCCTGCGATCGAGTTGGCATCATCGGCGCTTCCACTCACAGCCTCAGAAGGTCGGCACTCACTCAGATGAGCAACGCGGGTATCCCATTGCGGATTATTCAAGAAATCAGCGGCCACCGCAACCTAGAACAATTGCAGAAATACTTAGAAGTGCGGCCCGACCAAGTAAGGGGAGCCGTCTCTGCACTCTCTACCCTTTCTTACGTCAGGAAACCCACTTATCCTGATTTAGCACCCCCAACGCCACAAAATCCGTTGCCCCCTCACCAACTGTCACAAGCCCAAGCAGACGACGCGGCCCAAGAAATTCCCGACTGGTGACGAGCAATTTTAGATTTTAGATTTTAGATTTTAGATTTTGGATGCAAGGATTAAAGTCACGCATCAAGAGCATCGAATGCCGATCGCTTTCTTTCGATCGGCAGAAGCCCTAACCCCTGGATTTGTTAGAATCGTTGGTCATGTGGAGCGGGTGCATCTCCAAAACCTGCTTTTAGGAGAACTTTTGACTATGTGGCTTAAATTTGGTGTTGCTCCCAGTGGCGAACTGACGGGCATTGATGAAGCTGTGCGCGGAAAAACTCAGCTAACTTGCCTCTACTGCGGTGGCGGACTCACAGCAAAAAAGGGCTCGGTGAAAGAGCACCACTTCGCGCACACCGAGGAAACTTGTAAACCAGTCTCGCAGCGGATTAAAACCAAAGCATTTCCCTCGCTGCCCCTCTACGAGCATTTCAATATCGAACTCAAGGGTGATGAACTAGAACAGTTGAAGGTGCTGTGGAAAGAGTACGGGGCCCAAAAGCGATCGATTCCCAAAGACTTGGTAAACTTTCGATGGCAGTTGAAGGGATTGGTGGAGTCGGAAGGATCTCGCTCTTATCAGTTTACCGACTTGGGCAAAATCCCAGTGGGTGCTCTTCCCCTGGCGCTGTTCAACAAAGTCCAGGAACCATTGCTGGTGTCGGAGCTGGCTTCATTGGAAGGCTCTGTAGAGATTGCTGAAGCTGCGGGTTTATCCTGTTTGGAAGAACGGCGGGCTGATTTGCTGATTTATCGAGCACAGCTTCGTCGGATTCTGGTGAACTCGCTTTATTTTCTTGAAGTAAAAGCGGATGGCAACATTTTCTACAAGATTGGCGTTACTACCCGATCGATCGAGGAACGAATCGCCGAGGTGCAGCGGGATGTGAAAGCGCATTACTCGGATGTGACCGTCAATTTGCTGGGATTGTGGGAACACCGGGGGAATGTCGAGCTGTACTTCAAGCATCGGTATCAACCCTTTAACTACCGCATTGGGAAACTAACGGAATATTTTGTGTTTCCCAATGTCAAGGTTGTGCTGAACGATTTGTACGGGATGAAACCCAAAATGCTGAGTGATGTTGAGGTGGAGATGATCGGCGGCAGCGTGGAAAAGGACGTGAGTCAAAATTGAGAGAGCAGCGGGTTAGATAAGTGCGTCGGAAGGGCGTGTAGCCATCGCTCTCAAGTACAGCCATTGACTCTTACACATTTTAGAGAAGCGCTTTGAGCTCTTACTACTTGTTGAACTAACGACACATAGCCTCTGGGGCGATCTGGTTTTTAAGAAGGGGATTATGCGCTCGCACTCATGAGCGCGAGCGATGGCTATTGGAAAGCAGCTCACACCCGCTGTGCACCTCCTTACACTGCTACACATCACCCGCACCGTGCTATTGGTACGGTTAACACCAGCGATACTTTCCCCGACGCTCACGCCGTGCAAAGTTCGCTCGGCCGGGTCATCATGGCGTTGCCACAGCATTTTTGGTTTCTAGGAATAACTTTGTACGGTTTTCTTCAATACCAACTCCCCTTAGTTATTTCACGTTCATTCTGGCAAATACGACCAACAGAGTGGGGTTTTCCTGACTGTTCCTCCCACTTAGGAAACGGCATCATAATAACTGTAAGCAACGAGCTTCAACCCAAACTTTTCTTAGAAAGCTTTACCAATCTTTGAGGTGACAGATTATGTTGATGCGCTCTTGGCAACCCTTCACAGAAATTGAAACGATCCGCCAGCAGCTCGATAAAGCTTTTGACCGACTGGCAACAGCGAGAGATAATTCAGAAGCCGCTTGGATGCCCGCTCTAGAATTTGCTGATGCTGGGGACAACTTCGTATTAAAAGCGCAACTGCCCGGAATTGACCCCAAAGACATTGACGTTCAAGTCACTCGCGAAGCAATTTCTATCTCTGGGGAACGCCGCTACGAAAACACAGACGAGAAACCTGGGTACGTCCGCTCTGAATTCCGCTACGGCAAATTCCACCGGGTGCTTTCCTTGCCCGCACCCATTCAAAATGACTCCGTGCAAGCTGAATACAAAGATGGCATTCTAACGCTAACTCTCCCCAAAGTGACTGAAGCTCGCAATAAAATCGTCAAGATTAACTTGGCCGAAATTGCTGGAGCTTCAACGAATCCGGCTTTGGAACAGGCTAACCAATAACGATCGGCTGTGCTTAATCGAGTGAGGCAAATTTTCCTTTCATTGAGCCTGATTGGATTTACTCGCGCAACAACGGAACTGGAAAAGTTAATACCGGGAGCTAGGATTGCTCTCGGTATTCTTTATTTGGGAAAGCCGATCGAAAAACCACTTGAACCCGCAGTGAATTCAGTAACGCTTACAAGGCAAGCTTCCAGTAAATGCAGTCGATGTGCAGAATACCCAATCGATCGTCCAGGGGCATTGAAGTCCCTCAGTCCTCCGTTCCACCTCCTTCTGTCGCGAATAAAGATGCTTTTACGGTCATCAGAAATCTTTGGGAAAAACGCTGCTGCCAGAAACGCTGCTGCCAGAAACGCTGCTGTCAGAAACGCTGCTGAACTCACGTATCTAGCAACTCCTGTAAAATCTGTTCTACTGTTACCTTCAGCGGAGGTAAATTATTTTGTACGATCGCCCAAACTAGGTTCAGCGAAACTCGGAAATATTCATGGACTACCAGATTCCTAAACGCTACAATTTGCGCCCAAGGGACTTGGGAATATCGACCTGTCAACTCGGAGGATAACGCATTTGTTGCTTCTCCAATAATCTGGAGGTGATGAACAATCCAAATTTGGATTAATTCTTGGTTATCAAATGCCTGCCTGCCTTGGCTTGCATACCGCTCAATTGCGGCTATTGCATCTAATATATCTTGCAGCCGTTCCGCTTCTCGTCTCAAAGTGGTACAGCCTCCTGCAACACGCGCTCCCGAATGCGTTCTTTCAACATATCTACTGTGGCGATATCGACCTTGCGATTGAGTAGTTGTTCCAAATCAAGCAATAGCCCACCTGGAAACCAAGGCGTGATTTTGTCTAAATCGTAATCCACTAACAAATCAATATCACTTTCTGGGGTCGCTTCGCCCCGCGCTACAGAACCGAATACGCGCACGTTGTAGGCTCCGTGTTTTTGGGCAATGGCGAGAATTTGCGATCGCTCACAATACAGTAATTCTTGAATGCCTAATCCTGTTTTGGTCATCAAACCCTCCTCAACGCCTTAAGATGGTGCCTCCCACATTGGGGTCATTGCTAGTTAATCAGCGAAAGTCCCCTAAATCTGTAAGCATTCAAAGCCAAGCTATCAGACATTGTAGAGTATTGTAGTATGCTCTCATAAGCTTTCAGAGTTAACAGGAGTTCATCTGGGAATGCAAATTGAACCCTACGACCCTCACCACCAAGATGGCTGTTATTGGTCTTTTGCATGGGAGAAAATTTATGGATTTGGAAAAACTATTTCAAGCCGGAGATTTAGCACAGCAAGCTGGTGAATATGTTGAGGCTGAGTCAATATGGAGGCGTTTTCTGAAGCACGATCCTGATAATGCGTATGTCTACCTCAAGCTAGGAATGGCTTTGGATTATCAAGGTCAAGGTGAGAAAGCTATCTGGGCTTACCAAAACGCTATTAGGATTGCACCTAATTATTCAGCAGCTTACCTGAATATGGCTGCCACACTAGCAGAGCGGCAAAGATTTTCCGAGGCTATGACAGTCTATCAAAAAGCGATCGAGATTGATTCGAGCCAACCACAGGCTTTTGTTGGTATTGGTATGGTACTTGTAAATCTAGAGAGATACGGCGAGGCAATTACTAATTTTCAACAGGCAATTCAGGTTGCTCCTCAATCAGCAGCAGCACATTACCATTTAGGTGTTGCTTTGAATAAGCAGGGCAGAGACGAAGATGCTATCACCGTACTTCAGCACACCACAGAACTAGCACCCAATTCTGCTATTGTATATCAATACCTCGGACAAATACTTGGTAATCAAGGTCGATTTGATGCAGCAATTACAGCATTTGAAGAAGCGATCGAACTCGATCCAAGCTATGCGGCTGCTTACTATAACCTGGGATTTGTACTCAATGCTGTAGACAGAACGGAAGAAGGAAAAGCAGCCATCCAAAAAGCTTTGTTATTAACAGGTGAACAGACCGAGCAGTAAAAAGAGCAGTAGAGTCCTGTTCGGAACCCTATTTATAGCGGTTCTAATTGGAACTTCTGGAAATTGCAGGTACGACCAATGCTGGGAAAGTAAAATGTACCGCTAGATTTATAGTTCGCAATCTGATGCAAGCGATCGCATCCTATCCTTCTACCAAATAATGTCTAAGCGATGTCGGATTGCAACTTGCTCAAATAATGAAGTAAGTACCCACTCAATTAGTGTCTACCTAGTCCAATTTTACCACCATTTTACCAACATTTTTGCCTTCAAAAAGACCGATGAACGCATCCACCGCTCGCTCGATTCCTACCACCACTGTTTCCTTGTTCTTCAGTTTGCCAGCTTGGAAATAGCCGCCCACTTCTTGTTCAAATTCACTCTGGCGATCGAGCCAATCCCTAACGATTAGCCCTTTCATCGTCAAGCGTTTGCCAATCATATTAAATAGATTGGAAGGGCCCGGCTGCGGTTTTTCATCGTTATAACCGGAGATGCTGCCACAAGCGATAATCCGGCCATGCACCCGTAATGCCGAGAGCGCCGCTTCCAGCGTTTCGCCTCCTACATTATCGAAATAGACATCAATTCCGTCCGGTGCTGCCTGATTCAGTTGTTCGAGGACAGGGCCGGCCTTGTAATCGAAGGCGCTATCAAATCCGCATTCTTCTCGCAGAAACTTGATTTTTTCCATTGACCCAGCAGACCCGATGACATGGCATCCGCGCAATGAAGCCAGTTGTCCGGCGACATTTCCCACCGCGCCTGCTGCTCCCGAAACAAAAATAACATCGCCGGCTTTGACTTCTACCAAATTCAACCCAACCCAAGCAGTCATACCTGTCATGCCGAGAGCACCGAGGTAAACTGAGGGCGGTTGAATCTCGCGGCTAACCTGATGCAAATCTTTTGGTGCAGCTATGAAGTATTCCCGCCAGCCATAGTTGGAAGTGACAACATCACCCGGCTTGAATTCCTGGGCACGCGACTCGATTACAAGGCCGACTGCGCCGCCTTCGAGTGCTTTTCCTAACGCGAAGGATGGAACATAGGATTTCCCCTCGTTCATGCGACCGCGCATATATGGATCTACCGAAATGTAGAGATTGCGAACGAGCACTTGCCCATCTTGAAGTGGCTCTAGTTTGGTCTCGGCGATCGCAAAGTTATCTGCGGTAGGAATCCCCTTGGGGCGAGAGACTAGCTGAATCTCGCGGCTCACAATCTCTGTCATAATTTTCTCCTTATTGGGTAGATTTTCAGAACTCAATTGACTTAAGTTTTAGCGGTTGTTTTTATTTACTAAAGGCATGGATGCCACACATCACTCGCGCCAAATCCTAACGATTGACCGTACTCATATCGGGGTAGCGATCGCCCAGGGCAATTCCTAATGGCAGCGCTTTGGCAATTTGCTCTAGTTCTGCTTGAGTCAGCGTCACAGCAGCAGCCGCAATGTTTTCTTCTAAATAGGTGCGACGTTTAGTGCCTGGAATTGGCACAATGTCTTCGCCCTGCGCCAAAACCCATGCCAGCGCCAACTGTCCGGCTTTGATACCCGATTCGGCTGCCATCTGCTCGATTTGCTCGACTAGCTCCAGATTTTGCTGGAGATTCTCGGCTTGAAAGCGAGGATATCGCTCGGCCCGATAGTCTCCCTCAGATAATGTATCGAGGCTCTTGATTTTGCCTGTGAGAAACCCACGCCCCAGAGGGCTATAAGGCACAAATCCAATCCCTAGCTCTCGGCAAGTGGGCAAAATCTCAGATTCTGGCTCCCGACTCCAGAGCGAATATTCAGTTTGGAGTGCGGAAATAGGATGCACTGCCATTGCACGGCGGATCGTGGCGCTCGCGGCTTCGGATAGGCCAAGGTAGCGAACTTTCCCGGCTTGGACGAGCTGCGCCATTGCGCCTACGGTTTCTTCGATGGGAGTGTTTGGATCGACTCGGTGCTGATAGTAAAGATCGATCGTATCTACGCCCAGACGTTTGAGACTGGCATCACAGCAAGAGCGGACATATTCGGGTTTGCCATTGACGCCCTTAAAGCTGCCGTCGCTACCGCGCACATTGCCAAACTTCGTGGCAATAATGACTCGATCTCGACAGTCTTTAATCGCTTTGCCGACCAACTCTTCATTGTGACCGACACCATACATATCAGCCGTATCGAGCAAAGTCACGCCTAACTCTAAGGCGCGATGAATAGTGGCGATCGATTCTGACTCATCGGTTGTCCCGTAGAACTCGGACATCCCCATACAGCCCAGTCCTAACTCTGAAACTACTAATCCTTGATTGCCGAGTTTTCGCTGTTTCATGATTTTTTCCTATTAGTCTAAAGTTCTTGACGTGTCGGACGGAGGATGATTTCATTCACATCAAAATTACCGGGATGCTAAATGACATAGGCGATCGCACGGTCAATGGCGATCGCATAATGTTCATTCATGCTAGAACGTTTGAGGTATCTCGGTTCTTAGCGACTGCTGACTCCATCAGTCGTGCGTCCGCTCATTTCACTCACGTCGATGCGGTAGATTGCGATCGCTTCTGAACGTCCCTGAGCATCAATCCAGGTTCGATTGATAGCTGGTGACAGCGTGGGATTGCGTTCTTCGATCGAGTGCATTGCCCGATCAATGTCTTCCTGAACTGTGAGGCGGGAGGCTCGACCATTCACAATCACGCTGCGCCAATGAAGCGGCTCGCGTATTTCTTCAATCTGCAAACAAATTTCTGGATTTGCATCAAGATCGTGAGTCTTCATGCCTTCGGTTGTAAACAGGTAAATATCCGAATCTTCGAGATAATAATTCATTGGCATCACGTAGGGTTTGCCTTCGTGTATGCAGCCTAGATGACCGTATCCTACTTGGTGTAGCAGCTCCTGTATTTCTTGTGAACTCATTTCATCAATATCTAACATTACTATTCTCTTAAAAATTCAGTTGATTGGTATTATTGAACAGAAATAAGCCCGGCTTTACATCTGTCGTTAGATGGAGTCGATATGTGAAAGTCAATGATCCGAGTCAATAGCCTGTTGAGAAAACGAGCGCGTCACAAATCTTCTGCCCGCTTATTTGATGCTTTTTTACCTGCCGCTATGCTAGCAACAACCAAACAGGCCGTGACTAGGGCGATCTACTCGGTGAGTTTCACCAAGCAAACTTGCCGAAGCCATAATCGTCAAAAATGGTTGCAACAACTGAATTTGACCTACCTATGTAACTTCACCCAGTGTTCTACTATGATACCAGGAAAAAAATGCGATAAATTGACTAAAAATACTCACATAAGCCAAACCAAACCAGGTGCTCGGTGAAGCTATTAACTCTTGTTTTTAAACAACAAAAACTGTTGGTAAAACCTAGAAAGAATCGAGAATCACCAATGCCTAACCAATAACTTGCCACCCACCTAAAACTTTAGCTAATCGCCCACCTTCAGCATAGCCAAAATCAGCAGCAATTATCGAACCCAATAGTGCTAAATCTCCGAGCTGAAGCTGTCGGGCAGCGCTAATAATTCAAAAAAAGACAACCGTTATACTACCGACAATGCTAGCAATCCAAAAAGTGAAGTCACGGCGCTCGCCACTAACACCCCCATTTGCGAGAAACTAAACCCAGACCAAAACCCCACACCCCCGCCATGCCCAAACTCCCTGAGTGCGATCGTTGCCTTTTGTACGCCCGCAACCCATACCTCATCTGTGCCGTGCATCCCACAGGCCCTAACACCGACACTTGCATTGACTTTCGAGAAAACCCCGACGCCGAACCAGAGGAATTGTGGGAACCCGAAGGTGCAAGCTACTACAACGGCGAACTCATCCTGCAACCACAGCAACGGTGGACACGAGAGCAGCAGTTAGAGCTGTTGGACACGCACCCACTGTTTACTGGTCGCTGTCCCCGGTGTGAGTTCCCGTTCCCCCAATATGAAACGCCGCCTGTTCATTGGGATTGCGTTTGTTGTGGATGGATGGATGATTCGGTTTGAGAGCTGTTGGGATTGGGCGATCGTTGGTTTTATTGGCTACGGTGCAATGAAAAGTTAGTCGGGGAAATTGCTTTTGCTGTCAGTTCTCTGGTTCGTCAGACAGAATTGACGAGGGTAGCCACTTCTGCGCGTTCTTTGGTGGTGGCGGCGGGTATTCTGTTGACGACGTTGTGTGTTGGTGCTTTGATGAGATGGGTGGGTTTACTTTAGTCCCAGGGGGATTTGCGCCGGGGAAAGCGGTTCATTTGACTCAGGAGCAGGCGGAGGCTTTGCGGTGGGCTAGCGTTGAGGGAAAGTTTGCTAATTTAGAATGTAAAAAAGATGTTCGACATTTGGGGGTGACTCTGGAAGTTGCGGGAAGGCCCGCGACTTCAGGGTTGTGTACTATTTGGGTGGAACCTGGAGAAAAGCGTAAATTTAAGGATTGAACCGTTGCAGTTTTATACAGTCTAATGGCGTGTTAGATCGCAGTTGCAGTCAAATTAAAAGTCATACCTCAAAGGGATTGCTCAGGGTAGACTTCAAGTTTATTTGTAACGCGGCAGAAATTTAAGAATACGAGTGTGCTTAAAATGAGACGATGAACCTAGAAAATATTTCAGACAAACAACTTGACCTTCTCAAAACCGAGATGAATATCCTTGCAACCAAGATTTCTGACGCTATTGATACGTTATGGAAAGTTCGGACTGCGGCTATTACACTTTGGTCAGCCGTTCTGAGTATTGGTCTAGGTTCTCTCTCTCAAACGAAGGAACCCAGTATTATTTTGCTCGTTCTAACGTGTCTCTTACCTACTCTTTTTATAGACATTGATGCGCGTAACAATCGTTGGTATAGAAAACTCATTAATCGTGAAAATGCCATTCAAAGGTTTTTCAACGCTCCCAATGATCGCAACGCCTCTTCGTTTCCTATTTATGATATTGCTGGTAAGTACACATTTCAAGGCGACAAACACCTTGCCTGGGAGTTCTCGCAACTGCGGAGCTTAATTGATCCAATTCCACTTACTTTTTACGGAAGTCAACTAATCTTTTCATCTGTTACCTGCACAATATACACACCAGTTCCGTGGCGATATATTTTTCTGCCAGCAGCCTTCCTTGCTATAGTTGGGTTATTACTCGTCGCCAAGCTGCAAAAGCGAGCTTACCTTGCAAAATAGTGGTATTTGAGGTCTAACAATTTGGTAGGAGCGGACTGAAGAAAGTCATTGGTGTAAATGCAGACCTTACTAGGAACTGCTCAACTTTAGCGTTAGACTACCAGATGAGTTGGTGAGCAATTCGGGTAAAACCTCAAGAATCTTCTCAACCAAAGCATTACCCAATTCCCTCAGCTCCAGCTTATGCAATCCACCCATACACGCGACCCTCACCCATCAGCGTCTCATCAGAAATGCGATCGAACCCCTGCCACACCTCTTTAAGCAATTCTGGCTTATCTAAAAGGACTTTGGCAAGAGCGGGTTTAGGATACAGCATTGAATAAACATTGGTAGCCGTCGCCCTTGAATGATTCCGAATAAATCGAAAAGACCTACCAGTAGGACAACTTGAGGATAGCAAGTTAAAAAACCTAGGGGAGCGGGACTGTGTGCGATCGTCAAGCGAGTTTCTGCTGCTGTGTATTTTGTGTGCTCTGTGTGGCGATCGCTCTCCAAGTCAGACCAACGTAAAATGATGGGGAAGCACTAAGAAATATGGAATGCAGAGAATGACTGACTGGTCGCTCGAACAAATCAATTTGCTGGACACGGACTATGCCGACATCCTTGCCAGCAGCAGCCATCCATGATTTGAACTACGACTGGCGGGGATTAACCCATCAGAAGCCCGCATCAAAACCAATTTCCTCACCAGCCGTGCGCCAAAAACCTGAGACTCCCGAACAATGGGCTACTTTAACCGAAGCATGGGAAATAGCTTGCGAATATAAGCCCACCGTTGAAGATTTTCGCTTATTGGCAGAATTCCTGTGGGAGAATCAAGACAGTGTTGAAGTTGACATTGACCTCACATTCCGCACCCTCAACGGTCACAATCGGTTTTTTAGGAATTTTTAGAACCAACCAAGTTACCTTTTATACAACGTACAAGAAAATCATTGTGGCGATCGCCAGTCAAAATGCTCAAAGACCCGCTATACAGGCGGAAGAAATCCTGTCAGGAACTTGAGTTAAGGGAAGAAAAAATTATAGAACCCTATATTTTGGAGGTTTATTGACAGGTGTAATGCAGCACATTAAAATAACTTATAAGAATTTATATTGATTATGAGCAACCTCAGAGATTTTTCCATCGCCACTGCCAGAATGATGCCCGTTATTATCCTGGCCGATGTCAGTGGCAGTATGACAGCCTATGGCAAATTGGCAGCCCTGAACCGAGCGATCGCGGAAATGATCGCAATTTTTGCCTCGGAACAGGATGCACGGGCCGAGATTCATGTCGCTGTCATTACATTCGGTGGAGATGGAGCCAACTTTCACCAGACACTACAACCAGCCTCCCAGATCCAGTGGACAGATATGGAGGCGAAAGGACCAACCCCGATGGGTGCGGCATTTGAACTAGCGACTCGGTTTCTGGAAAACAGAACAGAAATTCCCAGTCGCTCTTACCACCCCAATCTCATCTTAATCTCTGATGGACAGCCCACTGATGAGCGGGGACGCCTGGACGATAACTGGAAAAAACCTCTCGAACAGTTGTTAAATTCAGACCGGGCTTCTAGGGCTTTACGCTTTGCAATGGGTATCGGTCCTGATGCAGATGAAGAAACGCTCAAGGCATTTCTCATTGGGCAACATCCCGAAATTCCGGTATTTCGGGCCGACGAAACTAGAATTCAACAATTTTTCCGCTGGGTCACAGTAACGGTTTCCAGTCGCTCTAGAAGTGTTAATCCCAATAGCGTTTCTCCAATTGACTTCGATAATCTTGAAGAACTTTTGGACTTCTGATGTTAACTCCACCTCAGCCTGGTTTAGAATGGTTTGGAGCATCAGTCCGAGGGCGATCGCACATCCAACAGAGTCGCCCGAATGAGGATGCCTGGATGGGAATGTCTGGTGCGTTTGGCACAGCCATTGTCATCAGTGATGGGATGGGGTCAAAACCGAATGCTCGGATAGGAGCACAAATGGCTTGCCGAGCTGTCAGGGATGCCTTGAAGCCTTGGGCGAAGTCTGAGAACGCACCTGCTGCAACCCTGCTCCGTTTAGTTCATCTTTTCTGGGGATTGCGTGTCCTACCCCAGAAAGAAGAGGACAGCGCAGCAACCTGTCTTTTTGTCGCAGTATTGCCTTCAGGTGAATTAACAATCGCTCAGCTAGGGGATGGTATTGCTGCAATTCGGAATGCTGATGGCAGCCTGGAAATTCTGCAAGGTGAACGCCAGGGATTTACCAACCAGACTACTGGGCTTGGCATTGCCAAAACAACCAAGGATTGGACAGTAATTACAAAACCAGCCTTATCACCCAATGCAGCAGTATTACTGGCGACGGATGGTATTGCTGATGATTTAGTAGCCGATGGCATTGGAAATTTCATTCATACCCTCGTTACTGAGTTTGGATCAATGGCTCCGACGGCTCGCCGACACGCTTTACATCGGGAGCTCAGAAATTGGGCTACTCCCAACCACCTGGATGACAAAACCCTGGCAGTGATCTGGCGCAAGCAAGCAGAGGATGAACACAAATGAATCTTGAAGGCAAACGGATTACTGATGAACGCGGGCAAGCCTACGAGCTAGAGCGAAAATTGGGCGTGGGTGGACAGGGAGCAGTATATTCCGCAAAAGGCGGAAAACGAGCGATCAAAATCCTATTTAATAGCTCTAGCAACAGTCCGCGTGAGTTGCTCCGAGGACAGTTGCAGAATATCCGTCGAATGCCTGAGCTACGAGATATGGCGATCGCCAGACCCCTGGAAATGCTCCAAGCACCTTACCTGGGATATGTAATGGAACTCATTACGGGAATGGTTCCCATATCACTGCTGAGTAATCCTCCTCGCGATCTCGACCATCTGACAAAGTGGTATTTGAGCGGTGGAGGATTGCGTCGTCGCCTACTGTTACTAGCAGGTTGCGCTGAAGTTCTTGCTCAACTACATGGTCAAGGGTTAGTTTACAGCGATCCATCACCTAACAATATTTTCGTCTCCACTGATTTAGATGCCCACGAAATTCGTTTGATTGATGCAGATAACCTTCATTACGAAAGCTCCTCATCTACACAAGGTTTATATACACCTCGTTATGGTGCGCCAGAATTAGTTTTGGGAAAATCTGGGGTTAATAGCTTAACGGATGCTCATGCTTTTGCCGTTATTGCTTTCAAAACACTCTGCTTAATTCATCCTTTAATGGGGGATTTGGTTGAGGAGGGTGAACCAGAGTTAGAAGACAAAGCATTACAGGGTTCTTTGCCCTGGGTGGACGATCTAAGCGACCAAAGCAATGCCACGCATCACGGCTTTCCCAGAGACATCGTGTTATCTCCCAAATTAAAGGAACTGTGCCGGCGCTGCTTTAGTGAGGGGTTACGAGAACCAGTAAAACGACCAGGAATTAGTCAATGGGTTGAGAATTTGTATTCGGCGGCCGACTTCACAGTGGAGTGTCCCGATTGCGGTAGCACCTACTACGCCAATCAACAATGCTGTCCCTGGTGTGACTACCCTCGTCCACTTCAGATGCAACTGCTAATCAAACGATGGGAATCGCTGCCAGATGTGAGAGAATGTCAAAGGTTTCTCTCACAGCAGAGAGTTCTGGCGGCTCTGGCACTGACAGAACGCCAACCGTTAATCCTGACGAATCGAATTATTAATGGCAGAACAGGAGCGGATCACCATATTCCTGCGATCGAACTCCAAATCGAAAGAACTAACGTTCGTGTTCGCAGTCTCAATGGGCAATGTTTCTGGCTGTCGTCTTTTGATGGCGAACAACGAACGGTTGTAGAAGTGCAGGATGGATGGAAACGATTTCCAGCCAACGATCGACGTTATACGTGGCTGCTGCATTTTGCCCCTACCGATCGCCCACACCGTCTTGCAACATTCAGGTTTGTCTCTGGAGAACAATCATAATGAGAGTCAGCGATATTCAAAGTGGACGCATCCACACCATTGAAGTTGAACGGAGCGATCGCACCTCATTTGATGGTCAAGAATTCCTATCCATCAAGAATGAAGTTTTCCTACACAGAGATGAGATCGGGAATGACATTCTTTTGGTTCATGGCTCAGATATTTGGAATATTCAAGGTAAAGACCAACAGAACCAGACACAGTTAGAAAGCATTCTTGAACGTAATCTACCTACCTTATGCTGGTTGCTGGAAATCCGTCCGAAACAGTCCCCCAATCAACTTTCCATTAAAGTACATGAGTTTCCAGATAAGCTCTACATCCCCAATGAAATGCAGTTTGGTGTTGATGAAAAAATTATTGAAGATATTCGTACTCGGCATCGGGGCCGTTCCGAGCCAGTTGATAAAATCATCGAGTGGCTGACTCATGAACTCATTCTACTTCCAACAAGTGAAAGCCCAAAAGCACGAATATTAATCCGAACTGGTAAAAACTACCAGGATGGACTGGAAAACTCATTCCAGCTATGCGGCAACAGGATTACAGTTGATGTGCGGACTGATGACAGTCGTTTGCGGGTTGAACGAGTCACCAAGTCACGATCGCCAAAAGATGCTAGCCAGCAGCGTCCTCTAATTTTATTAGAAGCACCAATGTCATTCTGTGATATGTCGATCGCCGGGACACTACGAGGAAGCATCCAAACAGAACTAGACGCACTTACCAGAAATGCAGATACTTATCTGTCCTTATGGCGGGAATATAACGAATTGGAGGAAACGGCGATCGTCCAAAAAGCAAATGAGGT
Source organism: Microcoleus sp. B9-D4 (assembly GCF_036705105.1). NCBI lineage: Bacteria > Bacillati > Cyanobacteriota > Cyanophyceae > Oscillatoriales > Microcoleaceae > Microcoleus > Microcoleus sp. B9-D4. The sequence continues at coordinate 21,919 of NZ_JAUBTS010000011.1, read as the reverse complement.
TGGCTGGATCGCTTATTCCTCTGAAAAAATGTTAGCGTCGGGCGATCATCGCTTCCACCTTGAAAAAAAGGCGAATTTGCAGGAAAGGTTGCAGGGATTGAGGGATCGATCTGAGTTTTCTCTGGAAGCGAGCGAGCGAGAACCTGACTTGAGCAGTTTAGAAAGTGTTGCTAGCGGCCAGAAGTTTTTTGGACAAATCAGTGATATTGATCCTCAAAATCTGACTCTGGACATCCGCCCATCTAATCCAGATGAATTGCTCTCTCCACCACCAAACGGATTTCTGTTTTTTTCTCTTCAAGGCGATCGCACCCGCTTAAATCGGCGTAAACGTGCCGAAGAGCTGATCCGAACAGCAACCTGCCCTATGCCTCAACTGGGGCTGATCTTACAAGATCAAAAAATTCCCCTTTCAAATTATCGCCAGCATAAGTTGCTGGATAAAACCGTAAGGGAAGCTTTTCAGGGTTCCCCCACTCCCCGCCAGAAAGAGGCACTGCGGGTCGCTATTAATACGCCCGATATTGCTTTAATTCAAGGCCCACCAGGAACAGGTAAAACCAAAGTTATTACTGCGATTCAAACCTGTCTGTCTGAAATTGAAAAAAACAGAAATGGCACAGTTTCCCATCGTTTGCTCCTGACCAGTTACCAGCATGATGCAGTTGAAAATGTGGCAGAACGAACCGTCATATTTGGGCTTCCGGCAGTTCGGGTTGGAGGTAGATCTAGTCGTAGCGATGCCCCAGATAATGTCGATCGCTGGCGTATAGAGCGAATTGATGCACTTAAAGCTGAAGGGGCTGAACTGCCAGAGACAGCTAATTTGCGTAAGGTACAAAATCTCGTCACGGGTTATGTACTAACTCCAGGAAATTTGCAGGAAACAGCAAAATTGCTAGAAGAAATTTACAATTTGACAAAAATTATGATTTCTGGAGAACTTAGCGATCGCCTTTTAGAACAAAGCCGTACCCTTACATTAGGAAATTCCACCAATTATTCAATCAATAACGAAGCTAGAGAATTAGCAATTCAAGCAATCCAATCGCTCCGCATTGAACCAATTTCATTCTTAGATGACGGACCGACTGCGGCCTACAAAACTCTGCGTCGTCTTGAATCATTAAATTTGTTATCGGATGACGATCGCCGCCTTCTAGAAAAAGCAGCCGATTGGGATAATTTCGAGTTTCCTGGTGAGCCTCCTTTTCTCAATGATTTGGCAAACCTCCAAATCAGAATTTTAGATCAACTCACTCCTACAGCAGGCGATTCAATAACCGCACCTGTTGCCAATCCTGATATCGAATCTCTATTAGAACAAGTGCGAGAGGCACTAACAGAGCAAGTGCGTCAATCCCAGTCTGGAGTCGAAGCTGTTGTAGAGGAATACCTGAACGACTTGAGAAGCGACCCTAATGGCGTCCGGCAAATGCTGCGAAATTACACCGTTGTTTTGGCAGCTACTTGTCAGCAGGCAGTAGGCAGAGAAATGGAGTCCACAACTGGGAATGTTAATAGTGTTTTTGAGACAGTCATTATTGATGAGGCAGCCAGGGCCAATCCCCTAGACTTATTTATTCCAATGGCTAAGGCAGAGCGACGGATTATTTTAGTCGGCGACCATCGCCAGCTACCCCACATTCTGGAAGAAGATGTCGAACGTCAACTGAATTCATCGAACCAGACAACTCAAGATGCCCTGAAGAAAAGCTTGTTTGAGCGGCTATTCAAACAGTTGCAGGAATGGGAAAAACGGGATGGCATTAAGCGCACCGTGACGCTGGATACTCAATACCGGATGCACCCCATCTTGGGTGATTTTGTTAGCCGCACGTTCTACGAATATCATGGAGAGCCTCCCATTAAGGCTGGTAGACCAGAAACGGAATTCTTTCACGAGCTTCCTGGTTATCAAGATAAAATCGCTGCCTGGATTAATGTCCCCCTCAATTTAGGAAGTGAAACCAAAGGACAGAGTAAGTCTCGTCCTGTAGAAGCTAGACGGATTGCAGAAGAACTAAAACGCCTCATTGAACACGACTCTCGTCTGACATTTGGGGTGATTGCCTTTTACAGAGCCCAGGTGACAGAACTCTGGCAGCAACTTTGCAAGCTGGAATTAGCAGAAGTTACAGATGACGGTAACTATCAGGTTGCTTCAGCATGGCGAGAAACAACAAATCATGATGGTAAACTCGTTGAGCGATTGAGAATTGGCACTGTTGACGCCTTTCAGGGCAAAGAATTCGATGTCGTGTTTCTCTCTGTGACCCGCAGTAACAATATTCCAGCAACACCCGATCGCCCAGAAACTTATCGCCGGAAATATGGCTTTTTACTGTTGGAGAATCGTCTTTGCGTGGCCATGAGCCGACAACAGCGGTTGCTGATTGCTACAGGTGACTTGGAGATGGTCAGAGCAGAAGCCGATCTGCCAGAGAGCGAACGTCAGGCAATTCGTGAATTAATTGCCTTTTATGAACTCTGTAAAACACCTGACGGAAAAGTTTTTTAGGACAACTGCCATGCCTTTCCGCAAAGATACTTCTGTTCTCTATTACAATCCTTTACCCAAGGCCCGTTGGAGTCAGCGACAATATTTGCTGTATCCCGTTCGTATGTATCGAGTTGTGGCGCCCCGTGTCTCATCTCGTAAAGTCAATATCTTAGAAAAAGCAGTTTTGGGAATGTGTCGCGCCGGCATCACTGAAGCTGCTAAAATTGGTCATCACCTTGATATTGGCACAGATCTAACAGCCCTCATCATCTCTCAACTTGCCGATCGAGATTACGTTGACTCACGTGGAAACCTTACTCAAAAGGGGCAAAAAGTTCTGGAAGACGAAACTTCTTCTATCGCCCAGGAGGCTACTGCTGGGTTTATCTTCCAAGATCCGTGGACAGGTGACTTATTTCCACGCTTTGCAGAGCGCGAAGACTACGCTGATGTCCGCCTCAATAATTCAGGGTTTCCAGAATTAATCCTTGGTACAACTGGTAGGCCAAATTACCAACGGGCTTTTATGCCGCAAGTCAAAAATACGATCGAACAGCAACCTTCTCCAAATGAAATTATTAAGGCGGTTCGAGAGCATGAAAGAACTCTTAAAAATGTCAGTCGTATCAAAGACGATGATGATGATGATACCTGGGTTTTTGAGAAACTTCCGACTCTCGATCGCGTAAGTTTTATTAATGAGGAACCAACCGATCTATGGCTGGCAACTTGTATCTATGTACCTGAAGATATTTCAAGTGGGAATGTCTGGAAAGTTTATGATCCGTTTGGCTTAGGAGATAGCCCCTGGTTACTCCGCAAGTTAGAGAAACACCGAAAAAATCAAACAATTCAGGGATTAGAGAATTTTTTGCTTAATATGCTGGGCGACCAACGAAAGGAGCAATTCAATAACCTTGATGATTGGCTAATCCTGGCCGATCGGGAAGCCTGTTTACAGGTTGAGGATAAATTGACTCCTGCAATTAGAAGGTGGGAGGAGTTATTTGATGATATTGTCGCCCTTGAGCGATTATATATTGAGGCGAAAGAGGTGACAGATTCTCGAATTATTCTTGATAAGATTAACAATATTTTGATCGCCTCACAAAACGCCTCTGAGAGACTTTTTAAGGTACTTCAACAAGAATATTCCACACATAATGTCTGGACAAGACTCTCACAAAGAACACAGCATAACCATGAACCACTTAATCAGTTTGCTCAAAGTGCAGGATTCACAATACCACTACCTCCCGGATTATTAAGTGTCGATCGCAATAAAATTCGTATGGCCGCCGTTCACGGAAATGGCTCTTTGCGATCGCTGATGTTGGCTGCACTTCTGGCAACTCCAGATCATTCAACCCATCCTTTAAAGGTTGCAGCGAAAAAATACCCCGATCTGCTGCATCAGTTAGATCAACTAGCTCAAAAGCGCAATTCCTATGCGGGGCACGCGACAAGCCAGCACACTACTCAACCATTAGGGCTTACACACGCGGTGCAACAAATCGATACCGTGTACAGGTTAGTCGCTGGAACATTGGAACTGTCTTATCAACCGTAAAAATTTACCTTTCTCAGGATTAATATGGCTCGCAAAAAACCATTTTCAGGTAATCAAAATCAAACCGGAGTTAAAAACCCAGGAAACAATGGAAAAAGTGATACTAATGCGGGGATAAAAACATCAAATTCCCAAAAAATAGACTTTTCTAATGAGCGGATTAATGCCTTGTCTGGCAAGGCTTCAGGACAGCTTACGAAAGAGGATTTAGAAACATTAGGCTCATCCCCTCCAGAGAGTTTTGACCTTAAGCAGCTTTGGGAGAAAGCAGAAATTTTTGATTTAGCTACCAAGCGCCTGGAATTGGAAAATCAGCAACTTGAGAGCCAAAAACAAGAGTTACAGGTTAAGCAGACTGATTTAGAAGACCAGAAGCAGAAATTGACGGAAAGATCTAAACGTTTAGGAGAGCATCGAGAGCAACTGAATCGACAACTGGCAGAAGTAAACCAACAAGAGCGCCAATTTCAAGAACGCGAAGCTAATGCAACAGCCGGATTTCTGACCCAAAATCGAGTTGCCCTATCCCAATTGGAACAACAGATTGCACAAGTCAGCCAAGAGATCGCGCAAGCTCTTAGCAAGAAGGTCGAGATCCAGCAAGAACTGACCGAAGAAATTGCTCATAAGTATGCTGAATTTGAGCAGAATATTTTTACAGAAAGACAGGAATTTGAGCAAGAGCGGCAACAACTAATTGCAGAGCGCAAATCATTGAGGAAGGAGCAAAACCGGTTAGAGATTGACCGTGAGTTACTGGATGAAGAGCGGCAATATTTGGAAGAAAAAGTAGAGCAACATGCAGTCGCAAAAGTTGAGAGCCTTGAAGCGAATTTGCGAATTTGGAAAGAACGGTATGAGGAATCCCAGAAACTACAACAAACCTTAGAAGTAAATCTACGCAAAGCTGTTGATGCAAATAAGAGATTTGGGCAACGTAATCCAGAAGAGATTTTGGCTGAGTTAGAAGACTTGCGCCGACGGAATAATGAATTAGATCAAAAATTATCTGAACGTCCCACAGAAGCTGCTGCGAGACGCTTGGAAGATTTGGAGGCTCAGAAAGAACAGTGGGAAGCAGAACATTTTCGACTGATCGTAAAAGTACAGCAATTAGAGCGTTCAGCAGCCACTAATCGCATCGCAGTTCTTAATTTGGAAACGTTGCGGGATGAAAAGGAAGCTTTAGAAGCTAGCAATAATCGTCTTCGAGCAATGCTGGAAGAGTTAAGGGTAAACGTCAATGATGCGATCGCTCAATCTAAAGAGCGTAGCCCCTTTGAGAAATGTGTCCAACTGGACAAAGATGAGAAGTTGCAAATTGCTCCCCCACTTTCACAGGAATCAATTGATCTTGCACAGTTTGCTGAAGACCTTCGTTATCGTATTGCTATATCTCAGAAGGGTAAGCCGTTGTACTACTCAGAACAGGACATCCGAGCATTCTTGGGTGGGATTGCGATGAGTAAAAGTAAACTCCACATCCTACAAGGTATCAGTGGCACGGGTAAAACCAGTCTCCCTATTGCCTTCGCACGTGCATTAGGACGGCGAGGCAGAGAGAACTATAAATTGGTTGAAGTACAAGCAGGATGGCGCGATCGCCAGGATCTAATTGGCTACTACAACTCTTTTGAAGGGAAATTCTATGAAACAGAGTTTCTCACAGCTTTGTACGAGGCTCAGTGCCCCGAATTCCGCGATCAAATTTATATCATCATTCTAGATGAAATGAATCTATCTCGTCCTGAACAGTATTTTGCCGACTTTCTTTCCAAATTAGAACAGGATGCCCCTGAACTGATATTAAATACCGATTTAGAACGCCCCTCACCCAAACTTTTCAAGAAGAAGGACACACTTATCATTCCACCAAACGTCTGGTTCGTGGGAACTGCTAACCAGGATGAAACAACTTTAGAATTTGCCGATAAAACTTACGATCGCGCTCATGTGATGGAACTTGAACGCAGTCAGGAAAGCTTTGATATTCCTCAACTTTCACGAAGAGAGCCGATCTCTTATAATGCACTGACAACTGCTTTCAAGGAAGCTCAGAAACAACATCAGAGTCAAGCTACTAAAGCATTCGACTTTCTGAATGACAACCTATCTAAGATATTGGAAAGTAAGTTCAAAATTGGTTGGGGAAATCGACTACAACGTCAAATTAATGATTACATCCCGGTTGTGATTGCGGCAGGAGGTTCCCTAACTGAAGCGACAGACCACATTCTGGCAACTAAGATTTTGCGAAAAGTGCGCGATCGCCATGACATCCAACCTGGAGATATGACCGAACTTAAGGAAACGATAGAAACATACTGGTCTGAACTAGACGCAGGTCAACCAGTCAAGTCATTTAACATTCTGCAATCGGAGTTGCAGCGGCTTGAGCGAGGAGCGTATTGATCATGCAGTTTTACAATCGCTTAACTGGACAAAGTTGTAAAGAAATGCCTGCTCAACTATTATTGGGTCAATGGCAGATTCATACTGAAACAGAAACAGCTACAGTCAATGCTGTCCCCATATCACCGCAATCCAGACTATATGTTTTTCCTGATACTGGGAAACGCTTTTCAATAATAGTGTTAGATGAAAGTAGAAAGGAACAATCTTTTCCTGATTGGCAAATTCCTTCTGATTTGCTGTTGGAAAGCCTGGGCTTTTTTGCGGGAACCCTCGATAACCTCGATAAACTCGATAAACTCTCAGGTGATTTATGGAAGAAATGGGTAAATACATCGCCACTGGTGCATGATATTGGAGAAACTATTCGTCCCCAAAAATTAGAGGAACTTCTGGAGAGACATATTGGACATATTGAGGAAATTTGTCATCGTCCAAGAACTTATCTCAAGATGGAAACCGACAGATTACCTATCTCCCGCGTGCAAAGAATTTCGCCCCATGCTACGGAGTTTTTGTCGGCTCATACAGAAGACTGGGAGAAACGAACGTTTCGGAATGTACGTCCGAAGAGAGTTTTATGTCTGATCCGAGAAGACCTGTTAGATATTTATGAGAACAAAGTTACCGCTCGATTAATTGATCATCTGCTGGAATACCTCCAGAAACGAATTATCGAAGTGAAGGCTCTTCAAAGAGAGTTAGAGCAAGCAGATGACTTCTCTAAAGACACTACTCAAAAAATTTATTGGCGAAACCGACACCGAATTTGTAGCCTTTGGGGCGATCAGTTTCAAGACGGAACTGCCCTGAAAACAGCGGAAAAGACACTCAAACTATTGAAACAGTTGCAATACAAGCTACGAGGATTGCTAGATACGGAGTTATATCGTGCTATCCCCAAACAGGCAACAGTTGGCAATACCCTCAAACGAACTAATATTCTGATCAACGATCAGCATTACCGCTATGTGGACAAGTTGTGGCAAGCTTGGATGCCCTGGAAGCGTGACCACACACAGACTCCCCAACAGATATTTGAAACCTATAAACAAGGCTTTAAGGGGTTTGAAGCTTTCTGTTTACTTCTAGTTAGCCGTGCTTTAACAGGTAACGGAACAGATGATCGAGGGATAGGATTTGAGGTTGATGATCTGTCTGATTTGCAATTGGGTAGCTCGATTCAATTCAACAGCCCAAGAGGTAGCATAACTTTGAGCTGGCAGCATGATGGAAATATTTTATTGGAAGCAGACAAAATTCAACATCTGAAATTAATTCCATTAATGCTCCCCTTAACTGCTACAGAAGATGCAAATGTAATTAATCCTATTATTGACGAATTTCGTTCCGCTTGTTCTGAAAATCCGAACGGCACAGTAATAATTCTGTATCCAGGAACTGAGGATGAGCGACAGAAGTTACCTCAGTTACTTCAACAAGAAATTAATAGTTTAAAAAAGCCATTGGCTGTATTACCTGTTAGCCCACTAGATATTCTCAGTGTTGAGCGTATTGCTCGTGCTATCCAATGGTGGCTCTATAGCCAATACTGTCAAATCTATCCTTTCACAATTGAGGAGAAAATACCTGCGTCACTGCTGGAACAAAATTCATGGATTATTCAGGAAGGACGACATTATAAATTACTTTGTTCACCTAAACCTGAAGAACAGGTGGATTTTGAAAATCGTCTCTCACAACTAATTAATCAAGCTAAAGCTCATGGACCGAAAGCTAAAGGAGAACTACTTGAATTACAGACTCTGGATAACTTCCCGGCTCGAACAGAAGAACGATTTAAGCCCTTGTTAACTTGTCCAACCTGTTACAAGAAAAGCGATCGCCTTGAGCCTCTAGATAGCCAGTGCTTCCGTTGTGATTGTAAAAGTGGCAGGGATTGCGGAACGGAGTGGGGAATGCGAATTTGTGGCACGTGTAGCGAGCATTACCCATACATCAAACTCTCTGATTCAGGTATTCTTAACTCATGGTACGATCGACAAGTAGAATCTGTCGATCGCATTTTCGGTAGAAACGTATTAGCAATCCCTTGTCGGAGAGATAAAGATACTAAAAGCTTTATCTGTCCAGCCTGTGGGGCTTGTAGTTGAAACCCATCTTCGGCACTCGATGGCGTGTCACACCAGGAATTTTGGGATAAGCGAGTATTTTGGACTGGCGATGGCCACAATGATTTCCTTGTACGTTCTCTAAAACGTAACTTAATTTGTTCTCAAAATTCCGAAAAAACCGATTGTGACAGTAGAGGAGGCTGAAGGTGGGTTGATTGCTGACAGCTTTGAATCGAATTTACTTTCACTTCGATAACAGAGCGATCGTCATATTTTGAAAAAATGAGCTTTTACCGCTATGCCTAAACCAAAGAGGTATCCCGACAATTGGCAACAAATTGCGCTCTCGGTGAAAGAAAACGCGGGCTGGCGTTGTGCTAAGTGTCGCCAACAGTGTCTCAGACCCGGTAAACCCAGCGGCTTAACTAAATCTGAACGCTTAAAAGTAACTTTGACTGTTCACCACCGCAATCGAATACCGGAGGATAACCGTCTCGAAAACTTAGTCGCCCTGTGTACCGCGTGTCACCTGTCGTACCACAATAGAGGTCAGTCCAACGTATCGCCGGGGCAATTATCTTTGTTCCCCGATGACGGTATTGATTGGGAGCTCATGAGTTTTTCTGAGGAATTGGCACGGGGCAATTGATTCGATCCGAATCCGCTGCCATTTTCTTAATTAATTGGAGGGCTGCTATGCAATCTTCTAATGCTCGGTGTCCGCCGTTGAGAGGGAAATACTGATAATCTTTGTAATAGTAGTTCCAATCTCCCCTCCACTGTGCTACCCATTCCATGAGGCACTCGGAGCGTTTTTTGAGCTTTAAAATTGGCAAGTTGTGAAGGCGACAGCAGTAATTCAAGATTTTAATATCGAATTCGGCATTGTATATCAAAATCTGTTTATCTTTAAGGACTTCAACAATGCGGGGATAGATTGTGGGAAAACTCGGAGCACTCGCTACCATTTCATCTGTTATCCCGTGAATTTCTGCTGCTTCTGCGGGGATGGGAATTGAGGGTTTGATGAGGGTATCCAGCAAGGTTTCTTCAGTGCGATCGATAATTGCTATCTCTACAATTTCAGCATCATCTAGCCCCGTAGTTTCAGTATCCAGAATCACTAAATCGTTCTTGCTTAATTGTTCTCTTGCCCAAAGAACAGCACTCACCCTATCTCTTTCGATAAAACCAACTTCCCGATACCACTCTTGATAATCCCGCTTTATTTGAGCTTTGAGCCGATTAGCGGCTAAAGTTTCCAATTGTTTGGGAGATGGCTTTCTTTTGGGTCGGCAACATTCGGGGTTGTTGGGGTCGTAAAGGAACACATCGTATTTTCGGGTTTCGATGATGCCTGAAGGTTTTAGAGGCGAGAGTCCTAATTCACCGAGTTGCTTTTTAGTTTTCAGGTGCGGTGGCGGTTCGTTGGATTCGCCCCACCAACTGTACTTTGTGAGTTCCACCATTGCAGTTTCCCCATCTCTGCCATTCTATTATTGCATCATTGAGGAGAAACAAAGCAACTACGAATACCGTATTTGTTGGTAATTAAGCGTCTGATTTTTACCTCTGATGGCGAAGGAAATTCGATGGTTCCATTGACCGCATCGGCTGTTAAAAATAGCTACGTCTACAGGCTTTTGATTGCCAAGAAGTGCCATGACCCGAAACTTTGATTCTTTCGTTAGCTGTTTTCGGAACCCCCCGAAGTAGCTAACGAAGAATCAAAATAAATTATTTCCTTTCTGGAGCGCTAAATGATTTGGCATCCCAGATACCCCAGACTTCCCGTGCAGAAGATACGGCTCCTTGAAGCGCTTCTGCTGCCGATCGCCCGAACACTACGATTTGGCGGGGTGGATTGTACTTGCGGGTAACGGTAACGCTCCACCGAAATTGATGGCTTCTGAGTGCTCTCATCGATCGTCCCTCCCGTCGCCTGGAGATGGTGCTGTCGGTGCGTTGGATTCGCTTGATATTCGCCAACACAATGCGCTTGCTAGTTGGTTTTGTTCGACACGATCGAGAACTCGCACTGTCGGGAACCAAGCCTGCAAGTGAGATAAGTCGCTGTTGACGCTACCCGAATATGCTTGAAACGGGTCGGCTTCCAAACAAACAAAGGTTCGTAAAGTGTAAAGCTCATCCAAGTTGAGTCCGTCCAATCTGTTGATTAAGGATTCGAGAGAATATTTTCGGGGCGTCGTGTGTCCCGCAATCGCTTGTTCTCCCAGTTCCCACCAACTCATCATGTTGGCTCGTTCGGTGTCACACAAAATCTCATGTTTCCGAACGCAGATGTAAACTGGCTGTCCGTCTTCCTCTAGCGGGTTGTCTCGGTCATTTAGCAGGCGACCAGTGACTGTTTCAGGGCGAACGTCGGTCACTTCCATGCGTCCCATTGTGGTTGTGACGCGGGGATTGGGTATTTCTACAAAGCTTGGTCGGGCGGGTTGCGATGGCTGTCCGTAATCTGCGAACATAAAGGAAATCTCCCGAAAGTGAGTGCCAAACCCCGCCCTTTGAGATTGCGAGTCATAGGGGGCGGGGTTTGGTTTTGGGTTTTTGACGCTAACAAAGCTAAGTAAAGCAACCACATCGGGAGTACAGATAACTGTTTCATGCTTCTGCTTGGTTTGTCGGCGTTCGTGAGTGTATGATAACTCATACGGGATAGTTGATGCAAACATCCCGTATGCACCTATTAACCCATTAAGCAAAAAACGAGCTTTAACGGGTAGTCTGGGATATATAAAGTAATTGCGTTAGATATCCCAGTGGCCGACCGAAAAACTACAGAACCAGTACCCACCTTGAAAGTCACATTTCCTTCTCGAACACTTCGAGAACGGTTCAAGGCTATTTGTGCGTTGAACGGAAAAAACATGAATGAAGTGCTTATCGATTTGGTCAAACAGTACATAGAACAGAATCAGCAGAACGATCGCCCTGAAACTGAAAGCGACACAAGCGGCTGAGCCTGTAAAAGTTCAGAAGCTCGACAGGAGTGTAAGTTATACGTCTCGAATTTCTGAGCGATCGCAAACACTCACAATCTCGTCGAAAGTACACTCCGACCATCGGTTTGGGTGCGACACTCAAAAGATTCCGATACGCCGAAAGCTTCATAAAATTGCGATTTTAGGCACAACCATAGCAAGCGTGAGGCGTTTCAAACTTTTTGAGTTTACAAACGCTCAAATGCTTACTAGGAGAAGCTGGAGGCGTTTCAAAACACATCAATTTAAAGGAGTGACCGCAATGATTGGATGGCCATTTAGCAAAAGTGAGGATGACGATTCGGAGCAGGAAAACAGACATTCGGCATCATCTGAAGAAGATTGCAAGGAGATGGAAAAGAAGTACGGGTGGGAACTCAAAAGAATCGAACAAAACGAGGACGATTCAGACCTCGAAGTCGATTGCGTCTTCAAAGGCAAACAGACGAGTTTTTGGGATATGTGGGGCGACCACCAAGACGAGCGAGATAAAGATGAGGTATAAACCATGACATTACTCGAACAAATAACACCAACTGAAGAAATCGAACTCTACGACCCATTGGCAAGCAAGTCTACGCTGAACCTTTACCTAGTCAAAGAGCAAGAAAAATGGGTGCCGATCGAGAGCAAAGAGCTTGTGATTGGGAAACAGTTGACTCGACTGTTACAGCTTTCTCACGATTCGCGTCCACTACTCAAGCGTCAGGTCAAACTTGGCGAACGGCTCACCTACCACGTAAAAAAAGAGGGTAGCCCTTGGAAAGCTTACCTTGTCACTCCTTCGGACTGGGTAGTGGTCAGAGTGTTTCGGTACGAAGCTGACCTATCAGAGGTTGAAGGGGATATGCCGGAGTTTCGGGATGTACAGATTGCTTACTGCGAACGCCAGCCTTTGACACCAGAGGAAGCTGAAACAATGACTTATGAGATTGTTAGCCAGGTTTCTGTGGATTCATGCGGTGGCGATAAGGAAGCTTATCAACAATTCCTTGCCAGCCAGCAATCTAAGCCATACGTCCGCGTATAGAATTTGAAAAGGCTGTTGCCGACAAGCGATCGCCCGCATCGATTAGACCAGACCAAAAAAAAGAGTCCGCAGTCTTTAGAAGAGACGGCAGACAAACAAATTTCAAAAACTTTAGATTCATCATAGTCTATTTCTGCCACTACCGCATCATTTGCACCTTTGCACCTCAGCGGTAGTTACAGCAGAGCCGTCTCTTCTACATTTAGCGGGTTTTTGTACAAAAACCAGTTAGCACCGCTATGAGTAGCGAGAGAGGCATCTATGAATGTTGTACAGCAAATTCAATCTACCGCGTACCTTTGCCCCAAACACAAGAGCCACATTGAGAGCCGGGGGTTGTTGAATGATTGGAGTTACGCCAACTGTCGCACCGTATCTGCGGATGAGGCATCATTTTACTTGGGGTACACGGCAAAGTCTGGCGGTATCCTGTTTGTGGGAAAAACAACACAATTCCAATTCAGACCGGACAAGCCTTGGAAATCAGAAAGCTGCAAGAAAGCGCCCAAATATCGGACTCCCGTTGGTGAATACGACGCATTCTTGCCCCAGCATCCCACCGACAAAAACTACTGGGATACCGAAAATCTCAAGCAGCACTGCTACCGCATCAACGACCATCCGTGCATTGTCCTCACTGAAGGCCCGTTCAAAGGAATCGCCGGGTGCGCTAACGACATCCCAACTATTGCACTGCTGGGCGTTTCAATGGGTCTTACCTCTAAAAAAGGAGACATTCAAGGCAAGCGCTACTTGGTCGAAACTTTAGAAAAGTACGCCCGTGCCGGCTTCGGGTTCATCATTTCCTTCGATGCCGATGCCACCACCAACCCAAACGTCACCTGGGAACAGAGGAAACTCGGTCTACAGTTGCTCAAATTCGACGTTCCGGTCTACAGTGCAACTGGAGGTTGGGATGCGGGCATCGAAGGCGAGACAAAAGGCATGGATGATTTGATTCAACGAAAGAGCATTGAAGCTTTTAGGAAAGTGCTGGCCACGTCCGTTACTTTTAAGGACTGGGAATCAAAAACCTTTGGAGGCGACGGCGGCAGTGGTGGAACTAGAGACAGATACTTAGTCCCCAAGTCCACAACGTTTGAGGTACATTGCCTCAAGAATTTATTCGGAGATGATTGGATAGTCATCAATGATGCTTTCTACCAATGGAACGGGCGCTATTGGCAATTCCAAGATGAAGCGGATGTGAACAAACTCATCGGCGACTTTACTGAGAATTGCTACGAAACAGCAGAAGTCGGCAAAAAGTTTAAGTTCGGCACTAACAAATTCTTAGATTCGGCTTTTAAATATTGCCGGAAGGTGCTGCACCAGAAGGTTGACACTTCTCGGAACCACCTCAAATCATTCTCAAACGGCACTGTGGATTTGAGAACTGGCGAACTGTTCCCACACGACAAGGAACATTACCTGCTTTCTTGTTCCCCCTGCGATTATGTGCCGGGGTCAGAATGTCCAGCCGAATTTAAGAAATTCATACTTTCTGCCTACGGTATCGAGCAAGTAGAAGTCATCAGGGCTTTGACTTCGATGTACTTAGACCCAACCGCACCTTACGGGAAATTTGCTTACTTGATTGGGGATAGCGGTAGCGGGAAAGGCGTGATGCTGCGGACTTGGGCAAACTTACTCGGCGAAGAAAACAGCGTTAGTTCCAATAGCTTGACCGAACTGACAAAACCTGAAGGTCGGCATCAATTATTAACTGGTAAATCCTTGTTTTACATCCCCGACGCGGGCGGATTTCTTAGCGGACTCAAAGCTTTTTACGAATTGGTAGACAATGGCGGCATTTCGGGACGGGCTCTATTTTCGGCATCGGCTTACCAGAAAAAATGGAACGTGCGATTTGCGATCGCCTCCGTCGAACACATCCAAACGGAGAACAGTGGCGATGGTTGGGACAGGCGCTGCATTCCGTTGCAAACCCGCGCCCGCATCGCCAACATTGAAGACCCGGAGCTAGGACGCAAGTTATCCACTGAGTTAGGTTCGATCGCCAGTTGGGCGTTATCAATGGACAAGACAGAACGCGACCGCATTTTGCTCGTACCGTCCACCAATCCATCAATTGTCGCGTTGAAACAGGATGGCGCGATTCTAGGGGATAGCGTCCGTTCGTTTGTCGATCGCTGTTTGAGAGCGGGTGGCGATAGTTACGTTGGTAGTGATCTGCACAGTTGGTACGTGGCGTACTGCAAAGCCCACAATCTCTCGCCAAGCGGTTACAACAAGTTCGTTCACCACTTGCAGCGAGTATTGTCAAATCACTGGAAAGCTTCCGAGGTTGTGCGAGAAGGCGACAAAATCAAGCGCATTCCGGCTCAGTGGCAGGGACTTCAGATTTTACCGTGCTTTGTTGATGTAGCAATCGCGGAGGATGAAGATGGCAGCAACCGCCCCCACATCCCGAACTGGGCTTGCATCAAAACTATTTGCTGTGATGGTGGATTGCAAGAATTAACTCAAACCCGCACGGTTACAGGCACTTCAAAGATTGCAGAAATTCCAGCACATTCTCAAATAGCTCAAACCGTTGTGGTTACAGGCGTTACCAGCAATTCTGAAATTGTTACAACATCTGAAAACGCTGAAACCCGCATGGTTACAGACGTTACAGCGTTACAAGATGAAAGTAGCCAATCTGAAAAAACACCATCACCTGACATCGCCCAGAGTGTTAATCATAAAGTCGAGTCTCAGCCAGTAACTGATGTAACGCCTGTAACAGCGCCTGTTACACCCACTTTTGACCTGGAACCCAAACCATGTAACAACTCAAAAACTTGTAACAATTCGATCGCCCCTCCACTCGAATTCACCCCCGGCGATCGAGTGAAAGTTTCGGCCCAGTATCCCGGTGCCGAGGAGTACAAAGGCGAGGGAGCGACCGTAGTTGAGGTGTGGAGGGATGGGCGGGAATGCCTGTTGGTTGAGCTTGACCGCGAAGTGACAATTCTGGGTCAATCAAAAAAACAACTCTACCTTGACCGACGTTATTTAGTTTTAGAATCCGCTGCCGACTCAAATCTCAACGAAAACGAACTAGAACTGGTTGAACGTGCACTCCAAGCAATTGCGGACAACAACCCCGCAGCAGCCCATGATGTCTACTGCCAAGTGCATGAATTGGGAGTTAAGGAAGCGGTCAAAGCAGTGCTGACAAACATTGAAAATGAGGATTTTAGACGGCTAGTTAAACTTTGGAAGAAAAGGAAAAGTCAACCTTAACCTAATGTCGGCGTTGCTCCCGAAGGTCTGGGGTAGAATATAAGGACACCTCCATTTCTTGTGTGAGCGCGCATAATAACCCAAGGGAACCTGGAGGTCTTTTCCTTTCCCTACCCCCGGTACCTTAATTTTTTGTCAAATGAAACCAGAATTCAATTTTTTTGAGCATTGGTATCCTGTGATACCACTCGAAGACTTAGATCCCAAGCAACCAACTTCAGTAACACTTTTGGGGCTGCGTTTAGTGATCTGGAAACCCAAATCATCTGAAACTTTCCAAGTGTTTTTAGATCGATGTCCCCACCGCCTTGCACCCTTAAGTGAGGGGCGCATTGATGACGAAACAGGGAATTTAATGTGTAGCTATCACGGTTGGCAATTTGATGAGCAGGGAATTTGTACTCATATTCCCCAAGCGGAAAATCCAGAACTTGTAAGCAAGAATAAAGAAAATCTGTGTGCTGTAGCACTACCAGTTCGTCAGCAACAGGATTTACTCTGGATTTGGCCAGATGCAAAATCAAGCGAACAAGCTGCAAATACACCCTTACCTCTATCACCGCAAATAGATGCAACTAAAGGCTTTGTTTGGTCTTCTTTTGTACGAGATTTAGAATATGACTGGGAAACCCTTGTAGAAAATGTGGCAGATCCGAGTCATGTTCCTTTTGCTCATCACGGCGTGCAGGGCAATCGCAAACAAGCAAGACCGATTGCGTTCAAAATCGTGCAATCAACACCCAATTTGATTGAAGGGGCAATAGTTGGGCCTTTTCAAACAAAAATCACTTTTGAACCACCTTGTCGCTTAGAGTATGCGTTCAGTTTTGGCGATGGCAGCAAAAAGTTTGGATTGCTCACCTACTGTATACCTGTGTCTCCTGGGAAGTCTAGAATTGTCGCTCTATTTCCCCGTAACTTTGGCAAAACACTCTATCGTCTCAAACCCCGTTGGTGGGATCACATCACCAATCGCAATCTTGTTATTGAGGGAGATATGATTCTTCTACAGCAGCAAGAGTATTTTCTCCAACAAGCAAAATCTACCCAAAGCTGGAAAACTGCCTATCATTTACCTACAAGTGCAGACCGTTTCGTAATAGAGTTTAGGAAGTGGTTTGACGGCTATTGTCACGGACAACTCCCCTGGATCGAAGTTGGAATCAATGTTCCACCGACACGGAATATCAATAACGATCGCCAACAAACACTCGATCGCTACAAACAACACACCCAACATTGTAGTAGCTGTCGAAAAGCACTTTTGGTCGTGGAACGCTTACAAGCATTGCTTTTAGGCTACTTTGTAATTACTGTTTGCGCGGTTGCTCTCTTTCCTGATGAATTGCGACTTTATGTGGGCTTACCCTTAATTGTGATAGCACTACTAGGTCTAGGAGCATACACTTGGCTGAGATTCTGGCTGCGTCCTAGATTTAACTTTGTGGACTACATCCATGCACACAGATAAAGGCAATTTTCAGGCACTTTTGCCGTAGTTTCCTGCTAAAAATCAATAAATGAGCCAACAGATGCTCACAAGATAAATATACTAATTATCCTACCTAAATTTATGTTTTTAATCATTTTCTGGCGTTGCTGAGTTATGGTTTGAAAAGCTAAATGCCAGTCATATAAACCAGTAGCCACAAAGCTTCTGGATATTCCAATTATTTTTTCAGACCCTGATTAAGCAACGCCGATTCTTTTAGGGCAATCGCAGCAAGTCGCAGTGTGGTACTTTTCCCACTTCCGGCAACTGCATTGCAGCATCCGTGTCCTACTCCCTTTTTTACCCAGTCGATGATTTTTTCTTGGTATGATGAAAGCTGCATATATTTAAACTTAAGCTTATGCTGTAAACTATTTACAGTATAGACTATAAAGCACAACGAGTTTCGTTTCATCAGGGGTGTATTGATACAATCAACCAGTAAAAATAAAGAATAATAGACTGATGGAAGACAATAAGATTTCCCAATTCATTCAAGCGCTTAAATTCTTCGAGCTAGAACTAGAAGAAATAACGGGACAACCTGGTTATGAAGATAGGAGAGGCAAAGTGATTGCGGTAAGGAAAAAAGGCGATAAGTCACGAATACTGTGCGCTTATTCCACCTACGACGAACTGTTAGATTGGGCAAAACAACAATTCCGCAACCACAATTAACGCTTGAGTTGAAGATAATTTTACCCTCTTTTAGAGAAAGCTGGACTGCCAACATTTTCGTATTCATGGGTTTTTTCCTCTTTTTCGGATAGCCCGGTTCCGGCAGACCCACGCATCCGTACTGTGAGGGATGCGTGGACTTTCCTCAGAACCACAAATCGCCTTGTCTAACCAGTCGCTCGACTTCCATTCTCTGCCTCGCAGACTGGAGATGATACAGGCGATGCACTGATGCGCTTGAACAAACCACCAGATTGTCTGGTGAGTTATTAGATTTATCTTCATCAAGGTGGTGGACAACTTCACCGGGTCTGAGTTTGCGCCCGATCGATTGTTCAGCAACGACGCGATGCAAGTAAACGGTTTTGTAACTCATGGTAAATAAATGGGGAAAATTGCTTGAGATGGGTCTAAAGTTTTGATTAGTGTAGCATCATGAATTTCTTGAAACCAGGCTAGGTCAGCTTCAAAAACTGCTGCCAGTGCCGGAATTAACACTTGCCAATCTTCAGGGGGAATATCAATGCAATCATTTTCTATTCGGCTGAATTCACAGAAACTTCCATTTTTTTCTGTGCGTAGCTTGCGGGCGCGTAGCGCATCGGTCAATTTCTGAGCCAGTTCCGTTTGACTCATTGATTGATACAATCGGGCATTTTTGATTAATCTGCCCAAGGTTATTTTTCAGTTCATAAAGCTTGAATTGATTGCTAAAATTTAGTCATGGGTTGTTGACGTTGCTGATTCCTTATTGTTCAATGCCCACTCTACTGCTTCGTTGAAAGCTTCATCAGTCGGCTCATCTAACATTCCTACAGCACAGAGCCATTTTAATTGAATGTTTCGTCCACCGCGACAGATTTGTGTGTTATTCGTACTATGACAAATGTGTTGCCCGTTTCCCATCAAGTTTTCGTAATAGACGGTCAACTCTGATGGAGATAGAGGTAATGGTTTTTCTCCACTAAAAGGACAAGTTTTGCACGGTTTGTCTTGAACTGGATAAGTTCTTAAGTCATTTGGATTTAGTGTCATTAAATTGTTCCTAGTTTACGAAAGTCGGGAATTGGTCGTTGGTCGAGGCATTGGTAAAGATGCAGGCAGAACTCATGAACATTTACCCATTCTGATCGAGGAGGGAGAACCTGAATTGCCAAAGCGTCTGCGCCCAAGAAAATCTCCTTGACTTTGACCAAATCTATCCAAGTCGGGACAGATTTCTTTCGCGATAAGGAAAGATGAACCCAGGATTTGCCGTCTGTTTCGATCGAACAAGAAATTATTACAACCAAACCATCGCGACTTTTATAAGCTCCGCCATCATCACCGATCGCCTGAACTGACCAATTACATGGCAATTCTTCAGCCGTGGGAGGATTCCACTCAACAGTTTTGGGTTTCATGAGACTGCCGGGAGCGACCCGGCGACAGCGCGTATTAGTATCCTAGTAAATCAAACGGATCGCGAGAATCTGTAGCTGGTTCTGGAGGATTGACTAAATCGCATTCAGATTCAGTAATTGCCTGATAAACTTCACTCAGTGCCTGAATAGCATCTGCCAAAACTAACTCGTTTTGCGTAATAAAATTCTCACTGCTTTCGATTTCCTGGTACTCTGGCTGTTTCTGCAAAAGTCGCAGTGTTTCTTCAGCACCAGCAAGGATTGATTTGATTTCTTCGACTGTGATTGTCATGATTCGTACTCCTTAACTGATTAAACTCATTAACTCAACGAATCAAAGCGAAGCATTATTAGCTGAAAAGATTTTTCAAGTAATAATTTTCATCAATTTTGTTGTCGCACACAACCATTGACTTAGCTGCTTGTTCGGCTAGCGTTCGATTCCACCCTTTGAATTCTGATTTAGCTACCAATTCAAGTTCGGGCATAACGATTGCCTCTAGATGAAATACATTTTCTGGTGAATCGTCGTAGTAGCATGAGCTTTCTATCGTAAATTTCCAATTTGACCAGTAAAATGTACTTTTCATTGCTATTAATCACGGTACAATTCAACTTCAACAATGGAGATATTCTGATTTGCAGGATGACGTTTTTC
Source organism: Microcoleus sp. B9-D4 (assembly GCF_036705105.1). Taxonomy (NCBI): domain Bacteria; kingdom Bacillati; phylum Cyanobacteriota; class Cyanophyceae; order Oscillatoriales; family Microcoleaceae; genus Microcoleus; species Microcoleus sp. B9-D4. The sequence continues at coordinate 1,844 of NZ_JAUBTS010000011.1, read as the reverse complement.
TTCAGCTAAGCGTTGTTCAGCATCCGAGCGAGTATCGAAGAATTCGGCTGCTTCAAATTCTTCAGTCCATTTCCCTTTCATTTCGAGAAGCCAATAAACGCTGCCATATTCAGTAGCATCACCAACCCAATAACTCGCCTTAAGAATCGCAAACTTGATTTCAGACTTAGGCTTAGACATAATTAAAGACCGGGAGCGACCCGGCAATCGCGCTATTCACTACACAATTGATAGGCAAATACTAAGCACAGGATGAAATTGCTTTCTAATCCGTAGCCTTCCCAACGACTATTTTTGATTCCAACAATGTGACGGCATCGCTTAAGCCATTCAACACCGCCTCGTTTGGTAATTTCTTCAAACAGTCGTGGATGTTGCTGTAATTTGCACACAATAATTTCCGTCATAATCTCGATCGATTCCTGCATATCAGGGCTTTTGTACTCTTGATAGGCAGATTCAGCATCACGGAAATTCACGCCCCTGAATGTTACCGGGTAATGATTTTTGATTTTGTTCTTTCGGAAAGCTAGCTCTGTGGGATTGGTCAAGGCTGCACCAATCCCAATATCAGAGCCAGACCAAATATTAATGCCTTCCATCTTATCAGCTCCAACTAGATAGACTGAGCGATTTGATAAGCTTGTTGATAGAGTGGATCATTACTCTTTGGTTGCTGACCTTCTTTTTGATCGCTGACGGCTAAAACTACCTTGATTTTCTGAGTTTCAATCTCTGAAGGTAGTTTCTGATTATGATAGTAATAGTTGGCAGAAGTCTGGAAAAAGGTAGGGAGATCGGCTTCATATTTCAGAAACCGAACTAAATCTTCTAATTTCATAGCATTGAAAAAAACAACACTACCTCAAAGCGAAGCATTACTCTGACTTGTGACGGTTGCCTTCAAATTCTTCGATTTGAATGCCGATCGGATATGACTCTTCATCATATTCCGCAAGATATGGATCGACTTGGCTAGCTTCAGTTACTTTGCCGGAAGTAAATAGAGGACTGGTTGCTGCTAGTGCGACGGTCAAAGCTGTTGTAACGGCAAGAATCGTGTGTTGTGTTTTCAGGGAAATACCCAAAATGGTTTACTGGAACTGGAATAACTTATTTGAGCAAGCTGTTGATTTAAAGCCACAAATCGCCTACTTGAATCAGAGGTCGATGGCGTACCGCCCCGCAAGCTACGGCTTCAAGTTTCTGTCTTAGAGAACGGACATGGTATCGTCCGTGAACAGAAGGACTAGAACAAATCACCAGGTTTTCTGGCGCATTATTGGATTTATCCTCATCCAGGTGATGAACTACTTCACGCCCGTCTGAGTTTGCGATCGAGAGTTTGTTCCGCCACCACCCGATGCAGATACACTGTTTTATAGTTCATAGTGTTGTTGATTGAAGTAAACGGGAAATACGGCTAGTGCTTTGCTGAAATCGAAAGGTTCGACTTCGGTTTGCTGACGGATTTCTTCAAGCCAACCAATCTCACAGGAGAATATTTCAGCAAATTGGGGCATAAGCCAGTCATACTCAGGTAATCGCACATCAACTCGGTTGTTTTCGATTTTTGATAGTAAGCAGCGGTCGATCGTCTCAAAACTGTCTGATGGCACAATCAGCAATTTACACAAATCTTTCTGGCTCAACCCGTAGTGTTGCCGAGCATTTTTAATGGTTTTGCCCAGGGTTATTTTGCATTGCATAGTAAGAATTCTGGGAGCAACCCAGATATACGCTCTTAAAGTGTTAAATCTCCAAAGCGAAACATTACCAGAAACATTACCAGAAACATTACCAGAAACATTACCAGAAACATTACCAGAAACATTACCAGAAAC